>NZ_CP047242.1:6112500-6377767 GCF_009856605.1 Trichormus variabilis 0441
CAACTTCATTCCGAGGCGCTACATAGGAATTATGTTCACTATAATTAAATAAATCAGGCTTAGGTAATGCCTTACGGTCTACTTTACCACTGGGAGTTAAAGGAAGATGCTCCAGCATCACAAAAGCGGCTGGAATCATAAAATCAGGTAGCCTTGCTTTTAGGAAATCACGCAGATTATCAAGCTGAGGTTTGATGGAGTTATAGGTAATATAAGCGATGATTTGTTTTTCTTGAGCGTTATCATCCCGCGCTATGACTACAGCTTCTCTGACTTGTGGGTGTGAAGATAAAACATTTTCAATCTCGCCAATTTCAATTCTATAACCCCGAATTTTTACTTGATAATCTGTTCTACCAAGATATTCAATATTTCCATCGGGTAAATAACGAGCTAAATCACCTGTTTTATAAAGTCGCTTAAACTCAGAATTGGGAAAGGGATTAATAATAAATTTTTCTTTGGTCAATTCTTCTTTATTCAAATAACCACGAGCAACCCCTACACCACCAATATAAATTTCACCAGTGACACCAATATTTACTGGTTGTAAATCGGCATCAAGAATATAAATTTGAGTATTAGCAATGGGACGACCAATAGGTACACTCTTTAAATTACTATCTTTTCTACATTGCCAAAATGTGACATCAATTGCTGCTTCTGTCGGGCCATAGAGGTTATGTAATTCACATTGCAAATGCTGGAAAAATCTATTTTGTAAATCTATAGATAAAGCTTCACCGCTACAAATAACTCTTTTTAGAGAGCTGCATTTGCTTACATGGCGATTTTGTAAAAACACTTGCAGCATTGAGGGGACAAAATGCAACGTAGTGATTTGTTCTTGAGTAATTAAATCGATGAGGTAAGCACTATCTTTATGTCCGCCTGGTTTGGCTATTACCAAACGTGCGCCAGTTAATAAAGTCCAAAAGAACTCCCAAACGGAAACATCAAAACTAAAGGGGGTTTTTTGTAAAATGCTATCTGTGGAATCGATTTGATAAGCTTCCTGCATCCACAATAAGCGATTACAGATACCTTTGTGGGTGTTCATTGCACCTTTTGGTTTACCAGTGGAACCAGAGGTGTAAATTACATAAGCAAGATTATCCGTTTTTATATTACTTTTGGGATTGGTATTAGCTTGTGTGGAAATTTTCTCCCATTCCCTATCTACACAGATAGTTTGTGCTTGATGGTGGGGAATTTGATTGAGTAATTTTTCTTGAGTTAGTAGTACCTTCACCTGAGAATCTTCTAGCATATAAGCTATGCGTTCTTGAGGATATTCAGGGTCAATAGGAACATAAGCACCCCCAGCTTTGAGGATTCCTAAAAGACAGATAACCATTTCTAAGGAACGTTCTAAACAAACGCCTACCAGGGTTTCTGGCTGGACTCCTAATGTTTGTAAATAATGTCCTAGCTGGTTTGCTTTATGATTTAGTTCTTGATAAGTTAGTTGTTGCTTGTCAAAGGTGACAGCGATCGCCTCAGGTGTTCGTTCTACTTGAGCTACAATTAGTTCATGTAAACTCTGGGAAAGATCATAATCTCTGTGGGTCGCGTTCCACTCTACAAGTAACTTACGAATATTAAAATCTATAGTCTGCATATCTTCTAACTTTGCTCAATAATAAAAAATTTCTCACGCAGAGACGCAGAGAAAACACACTCCGCGTCCCTCTCTCTTGAAAAGTTTCCTACGGAGGGAAACCCTCCTCCAGAACTTTTCGCTGCGCTAACCTCAGCGTCCCTCTGCGTTTAAAAACTAATCTCCCCCCAATTCCACCAACTTCCCAATATTGAAATCTATCCGCGTCCAACCTTTAAGACGACGCAAATTATTCAATAACAGTAGGGGAATTTGCCAATGATGTACCATCAAAAACGGTAAGGGGTCATCTGGCTGATAAATCGCATCAGTCCCGCGCCAAATATTCCCCAGCCATCTTTGCAACTGGGTGAAAGAACGGATACCAGTTAAACGCCAAACTTCGTGATAAGTCCAATAGGTAGGCTTGCTTGTCGTTAGTGGTTGTATGGTTTCAGTCGTCGGTGCTTGACTCAAGTACGCTTCTGCTACCTGGGGGTGGTCGTAAAATGTGGTAATTGCTGAATGTGTGCGGGGGTTACACTCGATGGCGTAAACTGTTCCGTCTTCGGCTTGGATAAAGTCAAAGGAAATCTGTCCTGTCAGTTTCAGTTCCTTGACAAAATGCTGTACCCATTCGGTAATTTGCGGGTTATTTACATTCTCATAATTAACTTGGAAGGCTGAAGATTCGCAACAGCAATGCAGTCTGAGTTCCCCATTCCGAACGGTGCTATGGGTGCAGAATTCCTTACCGGGGATAAATTCCTGCATAATCCACGGTTTTTCGGGAGTAATTGGCAAACTTCTGACGAATGCTGCTGTTTCCTCTGGAGTAGCACAGGGGAGTTTGGTTAAGTCCAACCGCCGCACTGAGTCGTAGGGAATGCTTTTGAGGATGTATTTACGTGTCTCTCCAGAAAAATCGAAGTTGATGACTTGTTCTGGTGAGGTAATTTTAAAGGATTTGGGTACTGATAAACCAAGCGATCGCGCTTTTTGTGTCAACGCAAATTTATCATCCAACATTTGGGTAATATCTGCGTCAAAGTGAAACACTTCGCAATAATGGGATAACTCTGGTTTGGCTAATGAGTCGTAGTAGCTACCCACTGGACTGGTGACGGGAATATAAACATCGATGTTTTCTTGTTTGACGATATCTACCAAAGCCTGAATGTAAGCTTGGGGATTGTCCTGGGGTGCGGGGACTGTGTAAAACTTATCCACTGCTTGGGAAAAACGATGACCAGTCAACCAGTATTTATGGGTTTCCACCAAGACAACTCTATGTCCAGCCGCGTGGAATGACCTTGCTAGTTGTAAAGCTTTGGTCATCTTACCGCCACTGATAAGAATGGTTTGGGGGTTTGCTGCTTTGACCTTTTGCGGTCGGAAGACTAACAAGGATATAAAAACAATGGTGGCATTAATGGGCAATGCTAGTAATAACAAAGCCAAAGTGCAGATATTTTGGATAATTGCGGCTATTTTCGTCTGGGAAGGAAGAGACGGTGTAGCAGGTGCGGAAGAAAGGGGAAGGGATTGTGCCATAGTCGATTGGACAATTAAGGTTGTATTCTGCGGATAATTGTTAAACCATCTCGCAACGGCAACAAAACCTGTTCTACACGGGGGTCTATAGCTACTGTATGATTAAATTGCGCGATCGCTTCACCATTGACGCTACGTTCCTCTGCTGGTAGATAAACTTCCCCTTGTAATAAGGTGTTATCTACACAAATAAAGCCATCTGGTGCTAACAAACTGCTACCTAGCAACTTGTGAAAATAGGCTACATACTCTTTTTTATCTGCGTCGATAAATACCAAGTCAAAAGACTCCCCAGCTTCTGCTAACTTATCAAGAGTTGCTAAGGCTGCATCCAATTCCACACGAATCTTTCCACCGTGGGGAGATTGTTGAAAGGCTTTCTGTCCAATTTCCGCCGCGTAAGGGTCAACTTCACAAGCCACAAGCAGTCCATCCTCTGGTAATGCTTCCGCCATCGCCAGCGCCGAATAACCGGTAAACATCCCAATTTCTAAGACTTTTTTAGCTTTGGTCATGTGAACAAACATCTTTAAGGTTTGTCCTTCGATATGACCAGAAAGCATCTCTTGTTCTAGAGGACGGACGGTTGTACCTCCGTGGAAGTGTTCTCCCCAGGCTTCGGTGGCTGTGGTTTTTGCCAATGCAGCGAGTTCAGGAGATTCTGGAGTGGTGCATTCTTCCAAATAAGGGTCTATACCTGCGGCTAAACGCCAAGCCTGATGGATGTTTGCTATCAATTCCCCAGGTAAATCTGGATGTTGCTTAACCTCTTGGACTATGGCTTCTAACTGCTTGGTTAAAATTCCCAATGGTGTAACAGGTCTAGCTGTTGGTTGGACAATCACATTTGTCAAGTCGCTTCGCTCCAATTCAAAATTCAAAATTCAAAATTCAAAATTAAAGACAATTAGTGTCCGATTATTTGCGTAGCCTTCTCTTTCCCTACGGGACGCTCCGCGAACAGAAATGCTACCGCGCTCGCGCAGTGTATCCGTGGAGTATTTTGCATTTTGAATTCAAAAAAGTCATTATTTAACACTCCCGATTAATTCTTTTTGATAAACGGGATACACATCCACACCTTCACCACCACGGGGATAACTGGTACAAAGTTCTTTGTGGTCAGCTAATGCGGCTGCTAATTCTTCTCTTGTCAGGTCATTGACGAAGACACAATCACCAATGGGTTTTGGCATAGCAGCTCTTAACAAACCATCACGAGTTAATGTGATAGATTCAGTACCACGCCACAAAATATCTATATCCAACATGGGATGGTCGAGGGATAGACCAACGCGACTCATTAATCCTAAAATACGATCGCGTTCTGCAATTGTAATATATCCTCTACGGGCGGCGATCGTTGCCGAGAAAGCCATATCTACATTAACGGCGTGTCCGTGGAACATGGGTAGACGAGGCGCAAGTTCCAAGGTGGGACTCCAAGTGTGACCGTAAGCAATCACCCTATCTAGGTCTAACTCATGCAGGTTGGGAACTTCCAATTCCAACATCTTATGGATAGCTTTGTAAGTCAAACGATGGGCTATTTCTTTAATCTCTGGAGTTGCATCTATATTGCCAAAATGAGTACGTAGTAATTCTTCGCCGTACTTCTCCAACAATTCAAAAACTTCTTGATGCGCTACTACAGCGATTTTTACCAATTCCGCCATCCCGTTACGTACTTGGTCTGTAGGGAGAGTACGCAACAAGGAGAAATCTAAAAATACTTTGCGAGAAGCATGATAAGCACCCAAACGGTTTTTCAGTTTGCGATGATTAACTGCTACCTTAATTGCTACACTGGCATCAATTAATCCAATCAATGTAGTAGGAATGCGGATGTAATTGCTGCTGCGACGATATGTAGAACAAGCAAAGCCGACAACATCTGTAATTAAACCGCCACCCACGACTAATACTGGTTCTTTGCGGACTAATTTGAAATCTGCAAAGACATCTATAACTCTCTCGAAAGTTTGAATAGTCTTATCTGGTTCAGTAATGGTAATAGGAAATAGCCTCAGTTCTATACCATAATACTGGAAATATGCCTGAATTTGATTACCATACAACCGACTGACGTTAGCATCTACAATCGCCAAGCATCGTCCAAAACCTTGATATACATCTGCTAGTGCAGAATTCTGGATTTCAAAAATACCATCTACATACACCAAATCATACTCAATCTTTTCGTAACCTTCTACATGAAAAGATGTTTCCTTAGCTTCAAACTTTGCTTGGACGATACTCATAGTTTCTTGTCTCTTAATTGCAGTACATGAATGTCAGGAGTTGAATTGAAGTTGCAAAGGAAATTGAACTTCTATTCAAGGGAAAATGCAGCAAGAATAACTCCAATTTTCTTTGTGAAAAAAGAGGTATTACATCGCAAATTTTGTTAACACCAAAGTTTATCTATGGCAAATGAGAGCGCTGAAAATTTTTCAACACACCTATATTTCGGTCATACAAGAGGATTAATTAGCTTTGCTGCAATCTTAGAAATAAATCAGTTGCCAGCAAGAAAAGGATAATCTTTTCAGACTAGATGACCGATAATTCTAAGTATGTTAATAATTTACAGATTATTTACAGACAGGAATGATGCACAACTAACTAACAGTAGTAATTTGACTTGTTGAAGTTGCTTAGAATTCACTTAACGTTTCTAAACATATCATCATTCATTGATTATTGCACATCTTTTTTACAAGAATTTTCGGAAATTTTTATTAAACACTTCATAATCTTTACTTAAAATAGTCTTATAGTTACTCACGTCAGCACAAAGTTCAGCAGTTGTATTCGCTTACTAAATGAATAGTAATCAAATCTAATTGCTGTCAAATAGGCACAAATTAGGAAAATCCTCAGGACAAACCAGCCTCTAATCTTAATAGAAAATTAGGGCTTAATTGAGAAAGGTAGCCGCTAGGTGTGGTGACAAAATAGCAGTCCAAATTCTTGAACATCTCTACTTTTGTCAGGTCGGCAGAAATATTTTTAGTAAGCTAATATGCCTCTAAATTGCATAACTAACAATTAAGTGCTGTTAACTGTCAACGGCCCTCACGATGGATTATGCAACTTAAAAACAAAATAGCTTAGTCACTGAATCTTAAAGTTCTACAAAATCATGTAATAAAGCTTCATACAATAACTCTCATTTTTTATTTAGCGGTATTCAGGTAAATCCGCAAAAAGAACGAATTTACGAGCATTAAGAGCAAATATTGAGCTAGGGCAGCCATTTCTACTCCCCGGATAGCTTAATCTATGCTTTACATTTCTCAATGTAACATCGTTTATAAAATAATGCACTTAGTCAAAAGATACATTTTGCTAAACAAGGGATTAATATAAAAAATTTCCCAGGAAGATCATATTTTTTTAAGCAAAAGTACTTATTGACAAAGTGACTTGATAAGTAATGTTAGAAGTTGAAATTAATTTTTCTTCAATTACTTCAGTAATCGTAAACCACTCAGGGTAACTAACACAGTGGAACCTTCATGGCCAATAACGCCGATGGGTAAGTTAATATTGCCGAGAAAATTACCAATTAACAATAGACCAATAAAACCCAGAGCTACAACTATATTTTGCTGGATAATGCTATGCGATCGCCTACCCAATTTCATAGCTACATCAATCTTCTCTAATTTATCAGCCATCAATACAATATCTGCCGTTTCCAAAGCCACATCACTCCCAGCCACACCCATTGCAATCCCTACAGATGCTTGAGCCAAAGCTGGTGCATCATTAATCCCATCCCCCACCATCGCCACTGTTTGATACTTTTGCTGCAAACTGCGAATGACATCTAATTTATCTTCAGGTAAAAGTTCGGCAAATACTTGATCAATCCCCACCGCTTGAGCTACACTCTCAGCCGTGCGTTGATTATCTCCCGTAATCATCACAATTTGTTCTATACCCAATTTCCGCAACCTAGCAATAGTCGCAGCCGCTTCTGGTCTAATCATATCTGCAATGGCAATTATACCCATTACCTGATACTCATCCCCATGACTTTCCCCTTGGGCTATCCAAACCACCGTTTTCCCCTCATCTTCCAAAGATGGCGCGACCTCCAGTAATTCCTGTGGTAACTTGTCTACATACTTCTGGACAAAAGCTATATTCCCCACAATTACTTGTTGCTCATGAGCAGTACCCACAATTCCTTGCCCTGGTATCGCTTGTACCTCCGTTGCACGTACCCACTCTAAACCGCTAGCTGCTTGGACAATGGCTTGAGCAATGGGATGTTCTGAGGATGACTCTAGGGATGCCGCTACTTTTAAAACACTTGTCTCTGTGTAATTACTAGCAGCAATCACCTGAGATACCTGCACTTGTCCTGTAGTGAGAGTACCAGTTTTATCAAAGGCGATCGCTCTGACTTTACCAATATTCTCCAACTGCGCCCCATTTTTAAACAAAATCCCCTGTCTTGCGCCATTGGCAATACCCGATAATAATGTAGGCATAATTGCCGCCATCAGCGCACAGGGAGAAGCCACAACCAAAAAAGTTAAGGCGCGATAAATTGTTGTTTCCCAGTCCCAACCCCAAATAAATGGCGGTAAAGTTGCCAATAATATCCCCGCAATCACAATTACCTTTGCATATCCCCTCTCAAACACTTCGATAAACTGTTGGGAGGGAGGCGCTTGTGTTTGTGCTTGTTCCACCAGACGAATTACCCGTTGAATTAAACTACTGGCGGCTGGTTTGTGTACCCTTAATTTCAACGCCCCATAACCATTCAGTGTCCCAGCAAAAACTTCCTCGCCTACCGTCTTTTCTACGGGTAAAGACTCCCCCGTAATCGCCGCTTGATTGATGGTGCTGTAACCAGACACAATCACAGCATCAGTAGGAATCAACTCACCCGGCTTAACAACAATCTCATCCCCTACTTGCAATTGACTGATAGCAATAGTTTCTTCCCCAGCTTGATTGACAATCGTGGCTGTATCTGGTGTCAAGCTCATCAAACTGCGGATACTCCTCTCAGTGTGGCGCATGGCGTAACCTTCCAATGCACCACTGATAGCAAAGATGAGAATCAAAATTGCCCCATCAATAATTAGATGATATTCTCTCCGCCACAAGCCCAAACTTGCTGCACCAAGGGCGGCGACAATCATCAGCAAATCGACATCTAGTTCTTTTTCCTTGATTAGCGTCGTTAGTCCCTCACGGGCGCTTTCATAACCACCAATCACATAAGCCGCAGGTAAGAACAACAACGCGAAACCCAACCAACCCAAATGCAAAGCGAACCATCCGAAAAATAACAGCACTCCACAAAGCAAAGCAGCTAAGGTGTCGGTGTGTTCTTTGGTGAATTGGTGGATACGTTGGGGGTAAAGCATAGAGTTGCCTGAGTCAGGAATACCATTACCCTAAACCTTGACATTGATGTTAATGTCAAGAGTAGGGGAAACATAATTCTTGTACACTGCTGCATAAAGGGTAAAACTTATGTTGAAGCGGATTTATATTGATAACTTTAGATGCTTGGTAAATTTTGAACTTAACATTGATGCAATTAACTTAATTCTCGGCGGTAATGGTTCAGGTAAATCAACTGTTTTTGACGCTTTGCGTAGACTGCAAAGTTTCATAATTGGTAGTCATCCAATAGAGATGGTGTTTCCTATTTTTGAATGTACTCGCTGGCAGAATTTATCAATTCAGCGTTTTGAAATAGAATTATCGGGAAATCAAGGTAATTATAAATACGAACTAGCTGTTGAACATTATCAAAGTAAAAGCCGCATTCACTATGAACGTTTATGGTTTGAGCAGCAACCTTTAATAAAATATGAAAAGGGTGAAGTGGAAATTTTTGATGATTATCACTCACCTAGCCCCAAATATCCATTTGATTTTTCACAGTCGGTATTATCATTATTACAGCCAAGAAATGATAATACTAAATTAACTTGGTTTAAATATCGCATGGAGCGATTTATCATTGTCCAAATCATTCCTATTCTGATGAATAATAGTAGTGAAAATGAAGAGAAAATTCTCTATTCTAAAATGGAAAATTTTGTTTCTTGGTATCGCTATATTTCCCAAGACCAAGGTAAGACGGCTGAATTAATCAGTATTTTAAAAAATGTTTTGGATGGATTTTCTAGTTTTATAATTGAAAGATTTAGCGAAAAATTATATACATTAAAACTAAGATTCATCTCCAGTGAAAATCATAAAAATGAGTACTACTTTAGTGAACTATCTGATGGGCAGAAAGCTTTATTATCTCTGTACACCCTACTATATTGTACTGAAGATGAAGACTATACATTATGTATAGATGAACCAGAGAATTTTTTAGCATTACCAGAAATTCAGCCTTGGTTGACTCAGCTTTATGATTTTTGTAGTGAACAAAAAATGCAGGCTTTGCTCATATCCCATCATCCAGAATTAATTAATTATCTTTTAGCATCACCCATTGGTTATTGGTTTGAACGTCAAAGTAATGCTCCTGTACGCGTGAAAAAAATTAGTAGTGAAGTTGCCGAAAATACAGGACTACCTATTTCAGAATTAATCGCACGGGGATGGCTGCATGAGTCAGCGTAGAGTACAGATTGTTATCTTGTGCGAGGATAGACAACAAGAGGTTTTTGCCCGTCATTTCTTAAAAAAAAGAGGTTTTACTGGCACTATTAGAACTAAAATTTGTCCAAGAGGTGCTGGAGAACAGTTTGTTAGAGAAAGCTATGCCGCAGAGGTGAAAGCATTCCGTAGTAGAAATTATCTTTCTGGAATGTTAATTGTTTTAATTGATGCAGATACAAAAACGGTAGAAGAAAGGCTAAAGCAATTAAATGATTCACTAATCGAAGACTCTCAAGAATCTTGTAAATCTGATGAATCCATCGCCATATTCGTACCTAAAAGAAATATTGAAACTTGGATTCATTATCTACAAGGTGAAACTGTAGACGAGGAAATAGTATATGCGAAATTTACTAATAATGAATCAGCTTGTAAACCTTACGTAGAAAAATTAGTAAATCAATGTAGCCAAGGAAGTTTAGCAGTAAATGTGCCGCTATCTCTTCAGGTAGCTTGTAGAGAATTTCCCCGGATTTTGAGATTATTGGAATAATATTATCTGAAATTGAACAGCAGATACAAATGCAGACAATCAAAATACATCAAGTATTGATAAATTATGAATTCTGGTTGTTTAACGATTAAAGAACTTACCCAAGCCGTAGGTGGTGGGATTACTCCCCGGATGGTGCGACATTACCATGAACTAGGTTTGTTACCGCAGCCCGTGCGATCGCCTAGCAATTACCGCCTCTACACCCAACAGGATGTCATCCGGTTGCAGCGAATTGTCGCCTTGAAACAGCAAGGATTCCAACTTAACCACATCCGTCACATTTTGGAGATGGAACCAGAAGCAGTCACCAACGCCAATTTCATGGCACAGTTACAACAACAATATCGCTCAGTCATGCAGCAAATCGCCCAGCTGCGACAAACAGCATCAGCCTTAGAGGGATTATTAGGACGCGATCGCCATTGTCAAATTATGCAGGCGGAAGTATTGGCACAAGTCAAGTTATTAGAGGTGGAAACGCAAGTTGGATTAGGAGGATTGGAAAAACTTTGGCATGGTTTAGACGCAGAGGTACATACCCACCCAGAAGTATTTGCCGAATCTTTGCAACATATCTTACCTGATTTATCCGGGCGATCAGAAATTGAACAACACCTAATTTCTCAGTTAGTTTTGGCTTGTGGTGATGTGAGTTTGGTATCTTTTATCAGGGTAGATAAAAGAGCGATCGCCGCCAGCCGTCAAGCCCTTTCCTCTGCTTGCGAGATTGTCGTCGATATCCCCACCATTGCAGCAGCGATAGATCAAACAAGATTAATTCATTTAGGCTGTAAAGTCACCACCTTAATTGATAACCCCCATATCACCACAGCCATCGAGGCAGAAAAGGAATTTTGGCAGCATCAAGAGTGGCGCGAGAGATTAGCCAAAGCAAGTCAAGGCTGCATATTGGTGATTGGTTACGCACCTTCTGTACTTTTAGAAGTCTGCACCCTGATTAACCAGCAAAAAATTCAACCTTCATTAGTTATTGGAATGCCCATTGGCTTTAGTCATACTCCCGCCGCCAAAAGACAATTAATGCAACAAACATCACCTTTTATCACTATTGAGGGAACCATCGGCGGAGGATTGCTGGCTGCTACTGCCCTCAATGCTTTGGTTGAATCATTAATTGAAAAGCCAAATTGTCATTGTTATTTGAGTTAAGCGTTGCAATTCCCATTTCACGCAGATTGCCTACTCAAAAAGCTTTCAATAAAGATTAGAGGAATTACTTGGTTGCCACTCATCCAAAATATCATTAAATAACACCTCTTGTATCCAAGTCTTGGCCACGACGGCTAGAGGTAAAGCCAACAGTAATCCTAACGCACCAAAAAGAGTAACAAAGACAATTTGTGCTGTTAAGGTGACAGCAGGTAACAGCGCTACTTGTTTTGCCATGATTGTTGGCGTGAGCCAATAACTTTCAACATTTTGAATCACGAGATATAAAATTAAAACTGCCACAGCTTTCCAAGGCGCATCCAGAAAAGCGATCGCCATTGGCAAAAATACGCTCAAAGTTGGGCCAATATTGGGAATAAAGTTGAGTAAGCCTGCTAAAACTGCGTGAGCTAATGCTAATGGTACTTGTAAAATCCATAGCCCTAGTCCACTGAGGGTACCAATAAATAACATTTCAATCAAAGCGCCAATTGTCCAATCACCCAAACCTGTCGCGCAACGCGTGAGAATTTCATCCACCCTATGGCGATAAAAGTTAGGAAAAAACCGGATAAAAACTCTGCGGTATGGCTGGGGATTAGCTAGCAGCATTAAAGTTAGTACTATGACGAGTAAGGTTTCTAACAATGCCGTTACCGAAGTAGAAAATAGAGCGATCGCCTGCTGTGTTAACCTCGTAACCCAAGGCTGTATCTGTTCCAGTAGCCTATCGATATCGGGAATTTCTGGTAAATAACTATCTACAAGACGTTCTTCTAACCAGTTGATACCCTGTTGAATTTGATTTATCCCAGTTGGTAAAAGTACCAATAATTGCCGGAACTGCTCGATAAATGGAGGCAAAATCAATAATAAAGCGCCAACTAAAAATGTAACGACAATACCCACACTTAAAAGAACTGCCCAAATACGTTTAATTCCAGACAACTGCAACCGCAAAACCAGTTGATTAATTGCTACTGCCAATACTACAGAAGTAAACAACAGCAGCACTAACTGACGAATTTCCCAAAGGATATAAAGTGAAATAACCAGTGCCAATAATCCTAACCATTGCCCTAGTTTCATTTTGTCTATCTCCTATGCTGTTTAGAATTTCGTCTCAAGTAGACTCCTACAAAACCTATAACAACCGCAATAGTAAGTAAAATCCAAGGATTAAAAACAATCACAAAACTAGTACTCTGTTCATACTGCCAACGCAATAACCATAATGGCTCATTCCCAATATTGAAAGAAGGCACTCTCAAAACAGACAACAATACAAGCAGCAACAATGCCAACGCATTCAAACCCAGGAATGTTGATAAAGTAATTTTGAACCAAAGCCAGAAAAGCTTATATGTTTTTTCTGTTGACATATTTTCCTTAATTGAAAATTAATACAAGATTTATTTATTTACGCCGTTATACTGACAAATATAATGTTTTTAGTTTGCGGTGGAAATGTGAATATAAAATGACAAATTGCTCCGCGATGGTACAAACACCCAGATTCATCTGTGGGGTTAATCCAATATCCAATAGCCAAAATTGTTTGATAGTCAGTTTCATTTGGCTAGATGCGTCACTTTCTAGTCACATTTTTTTATCATGCTAGAAAGTAACCATAATAAGGCTATGAACTAGCGACAAAAAACCAATATTTATATCTTGGGAAAACCACTGGCGATCGCTTTGCGGAAAATACTTCACAGTTTATAAAAAAATTACATTGTTTGCTAACTCACGACAACCAAAATCACGCAGAAGAGTTTAATATTAGGGGGTATTAAATGAGTCTATCAATTGGACGTACTTGCTGGGCGATCGCTGAAGGTTACATTCCCCCATACAGTAACGGGCCGGAACCTCAGTTTATCAGCCATGAGACCGTGTGCATCCTCAATGCTGGCGACGAAGATGCTCATGTAGAAATCACAATTTACTATAGCGACAAAGAGCCAGTAGGAGCTTATCGGTTGACAGTACCTGCACGCCGCACTAAACACGTCCGCTTTAATGACCTGAATGACCCAGCACCGATTCCTCATGACACTGATTTTGCCAGTGTCATTCAATCAAATGTGCCGATTGTTGTTCAACATACTCGCCTAGACTCACGACAGGCGGAAAATGCTCTGCTTAGTACTATTGCTTACGCTAATACTTGATAACTCTATTTCAGAGGTAATAAAACTTGAAAAGTTGTACCTTTATTTACTACACTGTGAACATTAATTTTACCGCCATGAGATTGGATAATTTGTTGGGTAATAGCTAATCCCAAACCGAATCCACCAGTCTTACGAGAACGCTTTTTATCTACACGATAAAATCGTTCAAAAATATATGGCACATCATTTTGAGGAATGCCAATACCATTATCTATAACTTGGAGTGCAGCCCAATTTGACTGAGTAAATAGCTGTAACTCAACCTGACCACCTTCAGGAGTATATTTACAAGCATTACTCAGTAAATTAATGACTGCTTGACGGAGTAGATTAGCATCACCAAGGACGCTGATACGATGATTTGGCAGCGTGAAAAGTAACTTGATATGTTGTGTTTCTGGATGGGTAAGAAAATCATCTTTGATTTGCAAAAGTAAAATTTTTAGGTCAACGGTTTGCAAAGATTCGATGGGTATGCGCCCTTGATAACGTGCTAAAAATAACAAATCATTGACTAGGATACTCATTGATTGGGCAATATCAAAAATCTTTTGTAGGCGCTGACGTTGGGTTTCTGGGTCAGTAGATTTTGTTAGTAAGCCATACTGGGCATTACTGACAATAGCAGATAGAGGCGATCGCAATTCATGGGAAGCATCAGCCGTAAACCGTTGCAGATAATCGTAACTTTGGCGAATTGGCTGCATCGCCACTCCCCCCAGCCACCAACCAGTCAAAGCAATAATTCCTAAAGTAATGGGGACTGAAATAGCCAAAACAAGCCGAAACTCCGCTAAAGCACCTTCCGTATCTGTCAATGGCATGGCAGCCTGCATATAGCCAATTAATAAACCATCCTGGTAAACAGGCAAAGTTACCTGACGCAACCATAACTCGCTATTAATTTTGATAGTATTAAATCCACTAGCAACTAACAGGCGATCGCTCGGAGTCTCACCAAAAAACTGCACTAGTCGCTTCTGCTCATCATACCAACCTGCATACACTAATTGACTATCTGGCAGTGGTTCTACCTTCGTTCCCAACAGAGGTACTTTGTCCAAATCTACCCTGCGCTGACGATTGTGCAGTTCTGACTTCACACTTGCCGCCATTACGGTGGTTTTTTTATACAGTAATCGATCTACCCCCTCTAACTCATCTACAACCTTCACATAGTAGACCGCCGCCGCAAACACAACTAAAATACCACCCATTGCCAGGCTGAACCAACTGGCAAGATTGCGACGACTGCGATTAAACATAATTGGTCAGTTGTTAGTTGTCTGTTGTCATTGGTTACTCTCCCCACTATAGAACCACCAGCATTATCTACACTCTTCCCCCATTCCCTAATTTCACTCGTGTTACAGGTCTGTGTAATAAATTACCTATTCCACATCAACGAAACCCTCACCATATATTCATTTTGAATTTTGTTGGCGCAGCCTTGCCGTAGGCTATTTTGGATTTTTAATTCCCCCTTGCGGTACTAGTTTGGTCAACTGGTAAGGTATTGAGTTAAAATAAGCGATCGCAAACTTAATTAACTTAGTACCCGGATATTGGCCGGAGGTGTGATTGTCCAAGTTTATTTTAAAAATTCTTTGGCTAGACGAGAACGTAGCTCTGGCTGTTGATCAGGTGGTAGGCAAAGGTACTAGTCCTCTGACGAAGTATTTCTTCTGGCCTCGTAATGATGCTTGGGAAGAGTTGAAAAAAGAACTCGAATCCAAACACTGGATCAGTGATTTAGATCGCGTCGAATTGCTCAATAAGGCAACAGAAGTGATTAACTACTGGCAAGAGGAAGGCAGAAACCGTCCAATGGCAGAGGCTCAGTTAAAATTTCCTGAAGTTACCTTTACAGGTAGCGCTTGATTTAATGATGCTAGTGCAGGAAGGCGTTAAGCCTTCATACACTAACCATCATAAAAAACTTTAGGGTAAAGGGTAGTATTGTTACTGAGTACTTAGTACTCAGCACTCCTTACTCTTGCAATTCAATTTTGCTGTATTACAAGTTGCCACAATTTGATGGTCTTGTCCCTGCTGCTACTAGCAATCATTTGGGCAACAGGGTTAACAGCAATAGCACACACTGAGTCTAAATGACTGGCAAGAGTCACAATTTCTTCTGTTGTGCTTACCTTCCACAACTTGATGGTTTTATCCCAACTGGCACTAATCAGTGTTTTGTTATCGGCGGTGAAAGTCACTGCAACTACAGACCAGGAATGGACTAAAAGAGTGTCGATTAGCTGACCAGTGTTGATATCCCACAATTTTATAGTATTGTCATCGCTGCCTGTTGCCAAAATTTTGCCATCTGGACTAAAAGCGATCGCCAAAACCGCCCTTGTATGACCTGAAAGTGTTTTGAGTAAGGTATATCTTGGGTGGTTTTGTGTTATCTGCCATAGGCGAATTGTTCTGTCAAAACTGGCGCTGGCTAGAATCTCTTCCTGGGGACTAAATGCTACTGCACTCACTTGTAATTGGTGCGCTTTGAGGGCAGAAATTTCTTTACCAGTGGTGACATCCCACAGTTTGACTTGCTTGTCCCAACTCCCACTGGCGAGAATTTGCCCATTAGGGCTAAAACTTACAGATTTGACAGGCTTTGTATGTCCATTTAAGGTGAAAACTTCTCTTGATGTTGGCAGATGCCACAATTTGACAGTTTTATCGTCGCTAGCCGTGGCTAAAATCTCTCCCTGGGGACTAAAAGTTACTGAGGTGACAGCTTGAGAATGTCCTGAGAAACTGGCGACTAATTTTTGTGTGTTTAATTCCCACAATCTGATGATTTTGTCATCACCACCACTAGCCAGCGTATTCCCGTCAGGGCTAATCGCTAGGGAGTTAGTACAATAATCTCCTGTGAGGGTATTTAGGCATTGCCACGGGGATAGTGGGGGTGGGTAATGTAGTATTTTACCTTCTATACCCATTACCTGCATCACTGCATCTGCTGATTGAAAGCGTTGATCAACTGATTTTTGGATAAGTTTGTTGAGTATTTTGCTTAGGCGATCGCTTATCTTAGTTGTCAGATATTGTTGCCACACCCAACAATCGTTAGGAATATCGAATAAATCAAAGGGCGACACCATGGTAAGTAAGTGGATGCAGGTCACCCCCAAACTATAAAGGTCGCTGGCGAATACTGCTTTACCTTTGATTTGTTCTGGTGCAGCATACTCAGCACTACCAACACCCTGTAAATCACTTACTTGGTCAGTCCTGGAGACAATCTGCACATGACCAAAATCCACCAATACCAAATTTGTAGAAGTTGGTGTCGGTCGTCGGATAATGTTGGCTGGTTTCACATTACCGTGGATCAATTGGCGATCGCTCATCCATTTCAGGATTGGCAATAAATTAGTTAAAAGTTGCCAAATTTGAGTTTCAGGGAAAGCGCCTTCTTCCTGAACCACCTGCGCTAAACTAGCACCAGCAATAAATTCCTGTACTAAATAATAGTTATCTTGATCCTGAAAATAAGCTAATAAAGTTGGTAGCTGTGGATTTTGACCCAAGTTTTTAATATATTTAGCTTTTTGCCCAAAAATGTCAGATATTTTTCCATTACCAGAGAATTTCTGCACAACACAATAAACTGGTGGAGATATACCTTCATCCACAGCAAAATAGGTTTGGCAAAATCCCCCTCGACTCATTAAATTTATTAAACGATAACGATTTTGTAAGAGATTTAAAATAGTCAATTCCTATTCCCTATGACTTTGCTAGTTTTGAGGTTGTGTAGTTAGCACTCTAGTGCTGAAGAAATTATGACTCAAGTCCTGACAACGAAATGGCTTACCCATCCAGTAATGTACTGCTTGGGAAAAATCCCACCCTGGGTTTTTAGCTCATATTTTTAAAGAAATGTTACAGTTATATGTGAAGTTTCAGTAAAAAATATGACTGCATCTATCAAAAGGAGTAACATTAACAATAGTTTAATAATTTGCTTTGACAATTAAAAATTTAGTGTTCAGCAATCACTGTATAGTTAGCACCAAATAACTATGTAGCTTTTAGTTTCGCATAGATTATCAAGGATTATTTCTCAGTAAAAACATTTAATCGTTTGCAGAAATAATTGTATTTTATACAAAAATGAATAAGCAATTACCGCTATTCTAGATCGCTGGCGTACAAGCGTACAAACACTATCAAATAAAGCGTCAGAGCCTTTTACAGAAGTGGCATTTTTAATTAAACTTCCTCAGCAATTTACAAAAATCTGACAATGGTTTTTACGCGTGGCAAAGTGTACAAAAATCATCTTGATCTTCAGAAAAACAAAGGTTTTCCAACGCCAACAAAAGATTCTATCAGTGAATGCGAGGCTGGGAATTCAGACTTTACACCAGAATTTCAGTCTTATGAAAAGTCCATATTAGACTTGCAAGAAATAATTAATTTATTAGCTGAAATCAACCCATTTCCTGTAGCAATTATTGGTTTAGAAAGCCATCAAATTTTATTTAAAAATAAGCTGGTTGATAACCCGGTATTGCAGCAACTAATTCCCGATTTTTTAGCTGATTCAGATTTATGGACTCAGTTAAATAGCAAATTAGTAAATGGCAATTTTATTAGAAAATTGGCGCTAGAAATCAAAAGCAGCAATGAAAACCGTTTTTTAGCTATAATTTCTGGAAAATTGGTTAATTATGAGCATGAACGGGCAGCATTCTTGGTATTTACAGATGTAAATACCGTCATAGGAGCCAGTGAGGAACAACAAAAAGATACATTAGAAAAACCAGAACTTAGCAATTTAATCACTGATACGAGTGATAGCCAGCGACTACCTACGATAAAACATAGTCCATGGCCGGCTCCCTCACATTTGATGGAACAGGCGTTAGCTGCTATCAGTAATGGCATTGTGTTGACAGATGCCAATCAACCAGACAATCCAATTATCTATGTAAATCAAGCTTTTGAAGCCATGACTGGCTACTCGGCTGGTGAAGTTATTGGACAAAACTGCCGATTTTTACAAGCTAATGAAACAGACCAGCTCAGCCTTAGCGAGTTACGTTCTGCCCTCCAAGAAAAAAAAGAATGCCATGTCGTCATCAAAAATTTCCGCAAAGATGGCACCGAATTTTGGAATGAACTTTATATTGCACCTGTATTTGATAGTTGTGGGCAGTTAACTCATTTTATCGGTGTTCAAAATGATATAACTCATCACCTACAGGCATTAGAGACATTACAAGAGCAAAAAGAACAGTATCGTCGCATTGTAGAAACGGCCAGTGAGGGAATTTGGCTACTCAATGAAAATAACGAAACTACCTTCGTCAATCAACAGATGGCGAGTATGTTGGGTTACACCATTGAAGAAATGCTCGGTGCCAGCTTGTTTTCCTTTATGGATGCCGAAGGTTTGGATATAGCTCAAGACTTACTATTAGGCCGTCAGCAAGACATTCAGGAGAAACACAACTTTAAATTCCGTTGCAAAGATGGCTCAGACTTATGGGCAATTCTTTCCTGTACGCCATTCTTAGATGAGCAAGGAAACTATACTGGCGCGTTGGGAATGTTAACTAATATTAGCGATGTCTACGACGAACTGCGCTTACGCAAACAAGCAGAAGCTTCATTGCAAGAAAGCAAAGAACGTTTAGACGGAATTTTAAATTCCCTGGAAGTTGTAATCTGGTCAATTGCCGCCGATACTTTTGAGATGCTTTATCTCAATTCTGCCGTAGTTCAAGTTTACGGTCGTTCTGTTTGTGAATTTTACGATAATTCAAAGCTGTGGTTTGAGTTAATTCACCCAGAAGACCAGCAAAGGGTGAGTCAATCAATTAAACCATTACTGGCAAATGGTAGCCACGAATTAGAATACAGAATCCTCCGGCAAGATGGACAGGTACGCTGGCTTTATAACCACAGTCATGTGATTTATGACGCTGTTGGTCAGCCAATTCGTATTGAAGGTGTTGCTACGGATATTACTGAGCGGAAAAACATGGAAGAGCGGCTAGTCTACCATGCTTTTTACGATGATCTGACTGGATTGCCCAACCGAGTTTTATTTATGGATCGGTTAGCGCAAACCATCAACCAAGCCAAAGAATCCCCGAATGATCTATTTGCCGTACTATTTTTGGATCTTGACCGTTTTAAAGTTGTGAATGATAGTTTGAGTCACTTAGTGGGTGACCAGCTACTAGTGAGTTTTGCCCAACGCTTACAAAGTTGCTTACAGCCAGAAGATACTCTGGCTCGTTTGGGTGGAGATGAGTTCACAATTTTACTATCTCACATTCAATCTATCGACGATGCAACCCGTATAGCCGAAAAGATTCATCAGGCACTCAAGTTACCATTTAACTTGAGCGGATATGAAGTATTTACAACTGTCAGCATTGGCATTGCTTTAAGCTCAAATGATTATGTCCAAGCCGCAGATTTGCTGCGAGACGCTGATACTGCGCTTTACTGCGCTAAGGAGCAAGGTAAAGCTTGGCACATAGTATTTGATTCTACTATGTATGACCGAGCTGTAGCTCTGTTGCAGTTAGAAACTGATTTGCGTTGGGCGATCGCCAGGCAAGAGTTGTATGTTGTTTACCAACCCATTGTCTCAGTAGCCACAGGTAAAATTACCGGATTTGAAGCACTAGTTCGCTGGGAACACCCAGAAAGAGGACTAATTTCACCAGTCGAGTTTATTCCTGTAGCCGAAGAAACAGGACTGATTATTCAGATTGGTCAGTTTGTTTTGCGGGAATCTTGCCAACAATTAAAACAATGGCATTTAGAGTTTCCTGAGTTTCAGCATTTGAGTATCAACGTCAATCTTTCCGGTAAACAGTTTTCCCAACCATATTTAGTTGAAGAGATTGAGCAACTGTTACAAGAATTTGAGCTAGACGCTAACAGCATCAAGTTAGAAATTACCGAAAGCGCCATTATGGCTAGTCCTGAACAAGCTGCTACCATTCTTCAACAACTAAAAACTTTAGGGATTCAGTTGTGTATTGATGACTTTGGTACAGGTTATTCATCTTTAGCTTATTTACATTGTTTCCCCATTGATATTTTAAAAATTGACCGTTCTTTTACGAAGCGAATTGATAGCGATAGTGAGCAATTGGCAATTATCCGTGCTATTGTCACACTTGCCAGTAACTTGGAAATGAGTGTAGTGGCTGAAGGTGTAGAAACAGTCAACCAGTTGGTACAATTACAGTTATTAAAATGTGACCAAGCCCAAGGGTATTTGTTCTCAAAACCCTTAAGTAGCGACAAAGTTAGCTTGTTATTAGCTGCAAAAACACAATATTAGAACACAAAATCTTGGCTTATCCGCCATATTCAGTTTGGAATCAGAAAATTTTACGGAAACAACGAGCGATCGCGTCAACCTATAGGTGTTTTCCCGTTAATCTCAATTTTTATAGCTTAATGCCTTATCCTCTATACATTTGAACGCAGTTGACCTCTTTCCTGGGTTGACGCAACTCCTGAAAGCCTTGCTATGACTAATTTCTAGTATTTATTCTTATTGTTCCTCTTGACAACCCAATGTCTGAAAAGTTATCTTTGCCACAGATTAACGCAACTGAACCTTGAAAACCAAATACAGCAATACTTCGGCAACTAGTCGTTGCAACACCACATAATCCCTATTAGGGATTGAAACTTGTGCGTCTTTTAAGTGGGGGATATAAGCGAATGTTGCAACACCACATAATCCCTATTAGGGATTGAAACACGGTCAAGGCGAAACCATACTGCACGCCCCTAGTGGGTTGCAACACCACATAATCCCTATTAGGGATTGAAACTAGCGATATCACAATAACTTTACCAGTGGTAACTATTGGTTGCAACACCACATAATCCCTATTAGGGATTGAAACTTTGCTAAAGCAAAGACTCAACAAGAAAGTGCTGTTGCAACACCACATAATCCCTATTAGGGATTGAAACTGAATGGCAAGAACTAAAAACTTATGTTTTTGATAAGTTGCAACACCACATAATCCCTATTAGGGATTGAAACTAAAAACACTTCTCCAACTGGAGGAAGAACCATTAGTTGCAACACCACATAATCCCTATTAGGGATTGAAACATTAACTGAAGCCGTCCCCAGAGATTTTGTTTAAGCGTTGCAACACCACATAATCCCTATTAGGGATTGAAACTGCGATCGCGTCTCTTAAGACTTCGGACTGGTTTGTTGCAACACCACATAATCCCTATTAGGGATTGAAACCTTCATCACCTCCTTAGCGGTCGATACGTTCTTGTTAAGTTGCAACACCACATAATCCCTATTAGGGATTGAAACCAATAAAAAGACAGGTGTACTTATGACGTTTAGAAGTTGCAACACCACATAATCCCTATTAGGGATTGAAACATTCTTTGTATTCTCTCAGGATGAATCAGCCTCACCACGTTGCAACACCACATAATCCCTATTAGGGATTGAAACCTCAGGTATCTTTCCTGAGCGAATCTACGGCGTATAGTTGCAACACCACATAATCCCTATTAGGGATTGAAACAAAAATAGCTGAAGCCGCCAAACGGGGGAATGATGCAGTTGCAACACCACATAATCCCTATTAGGGATTGAAACAACGACCCAGATAAAGCCAGCACAACAACCGCATGTTGCAACACCACATAATCCCTATTAGGGATTGAAACGAATGGATGATGCTTCTTTGTACCATTTAATGGCGTTGCAACACCACATAATCCCTATTAGGGATTGAAACCTCAGTTGCCACCAAAGAGGCGGGTTTAATTTTGTTGCAACACCACATAATCACTATTAGGGATTGAAACTATCGTATTTTTACTATTAATTCTATGCTTTGTTCTGGTTGCAACACCACATAATCCCTATTAGGGATTGAAACTTTGTATACACCCGCCTTCTCTGCCTGTAATCTGGTTGCAACACCACATAATCCCTATTAGGGATTGAAACGTTTTTTTTGTACGAATCCTAGATAAATATTTATTGTTGCAACACCACATAATCCCTATTAGGGATTGAAACTACCCCCTGGCATCCCCCACTGGTTCTTCCCTGGCAGTTGCAACACCACATAATCCCTATTAGGGATTGAAACATCTTGCTTGGTAAATCGATGCGGCGGAAATTTGCCTTGTTGCAACACCACATAATCCCTATTAGGGATTGAAACAGACGGATACATCGAGTGGGAGCTTAAAAATCCAAGTTGCAACACCACATAATCCCTATTAGGGATTGAAACTACCACGGTAACAAGTCAAGCGATCGCTGCTAAGTTGCAACACCACATAATCCCTATTAGGGATTGAAACCTCCAAGGTGTATACTATCAAGTATTTTTAGGTTGCAACACCACATAATCCCTATTAGGGATTGAAACTGTTCCTGGGTTGGTGGGGAATGCCTTAGTATTTTCGTTGCAACACCACATAATCCCTATTAGGGATTGAAACGCATCTTGGGTGGCATTTGCACCAAAAACTTGAGTTAGGTTGCAACACCACATAATCCCTATTAGGGATTGAAACCAGGTATAGAAACACCTGTAGTATAGGTTTTACTAGGTTGCAACACCACATAATCCCTATTAGGGATTGAAACGCCAACCAACTTGCCACACTCAGGGATCGTTCTGCTCAGTTGCAACACCACATAATCCCTATTAGGGATTGAAACACCTAAAGAAGCTTTAAACGAGATTGTGAAAAAATAGTTGCAACACCACATAATCCCTATTAGGGATTGAAACAAAAACTTGCAGAATGGAAAAACCGCCAGCGCGAGTTGCAACACCACATAATCCCTATTAGGGATTGAAACAAGTTTTCCATTTAAGTGCTAAAGCAATAACAAGTTGCAACACCACATAATCCCTATTAGGGATTGAAACTAGTTATACAGAGATTATCAAAAGCCCCTGCATAGTTGCAACACCACATAATCCCTATTAGGGATTGAAACTAACTACTCTAAATAGTGAAGCTGTAAAAACTTCAGGAGTTGCAACACCACATAATCCCTATTAGGGATTGAAACTTAACAAAGATGGAAAGAAAACAAATACTTTCCATGTAAGTTGCAACACCACATAATCCCTATTAGGGATTGAAACAACATGAAATTTCAAACTCTTTATCCTCTCTGCGTCTGTGCGTGATAGAAATCATGCCGCATTGCATTGATGCAACGCCCAAGCCCCGATTAAGTCTTGACTTGTTCCCTGTATACCCTGGGTGTAATACCCATGAGTTTACGAAATACATTTGTGAAGTGGCTTTGGCTTTGAAAGCCGACTTGGGTACATATTTGCTCTATGGTTTTGTTAGTGCTACCCAGTAACTTTTTTGCGCGTTCAATTCGGCAATTCATGACATATTGATGTGGTGCAAAACCAGTTGATTGCTTAAATTGGCGCGAAAAATAATACATACTCATTCCTACTGCTGTGGAAATATCAACCAAAGTCAAATCTTGATCAAGATTTTCATGAATGTAGGAAATTGCTTGTCTGAGTTTCCAATGTGAAAGTCCTTTATGATGATGGTCGTCAAGGATGGTTCCACCTGTTACACAATAGTGTTTGAGTAGGTGAATACAAAGCGTGGTCGTCAGAGATTCAATGTAAATGCTACTTCCTTTATGCTCAGATTCTAGTTCTGTTTGGAGTGCTAGCCCAATTTGTTGAATTAAAGGATCTGGTGCAGCAAAACGAGGTTTTATTTCAATTTTCTGTAAATCTCCAGCTTCTATTACCATACGTGTAAAAAAAGCTGGTTCCATGCTGAGGACGAGAAATTTTGCTTCTGATTGCCAGCGTGATATGTGACGAGTTTGGGCAGGAATGATTGCCACATCGCCCTTAGCTATATTCTCGTACTGCAAACGCCCATCAAGTATGCGCTCTGAACGGACTATTTGCTGCTCTAAACTAACAGTGAGAACGTGTTGCTGTGGGCTGTGTTCTGGAGTTTCATGACCGGGCTGTTGGTGAACATCTAACCGTAGACCTTGCCATTGGGCATGATAACTAGAAACCAGGGGCGATCGCGGTAGAATTTCTGTATAGGCATCTTCTTGAGTAAAATCAACACTTAAGATTTTCTCTTCCGACATCATTCTCACCCCAAGGTTTTTGGGTTTTGGTGTAACAGTATATTCAGTATTTCAGACTGACTAAATGCGCCAAAAATCAAGTTAGTAAAAGCAATTGGCAATTTAACTGAAATTTACTGAATAAATACTATATTAAAATACTTTGTGTACTTAATACTTAAATCAATACAGAAATAGTTATGAGTTCAATAAGTTACTACGTTGTCTATGATGGCAATTGTAATCTCTGCGTTACTTTAGTCAGATTGCTAGAAACCTTAGACCAAGGCAAGATTTTCCATTATATCCCCATGCAGGATGAGCAGGCGATCGCTCAATGGGAGATTACGCCCCAAGGTTGTGAACTAGGAGTAATTTTAATTGATGCTAAGGAGCCGCAACGACGTTGGCAAGGAAGTGATGCAGCCGAAGAAATTGGTCGTTTATTGCCCCTTGGTAGTATTTTTATCGATGCTTATCGAGCTTTACCGGGGGTGAAATGGGTGGGCGATCGCGTTTATGCCCAAGTCCGCGATCACCGTTATACTCTGTGTGGTCAGCGTTCTTGTACTTACCATTCACCATATAAAACTGCTCAAGGGACTTCCAGATAAAAAAATATCCCAAATGTAGGGTGCGTCAGTATGAATATTTTCTTGATACTGCTAGGTTTTCTCCTACTGACGCACCCTACTAACTACTTAAGGGGTAATAGGTAATTGCTTACCCATTACCCATTACCATAATTAATTCATTGCCTAGCAGTAGACAAATTCCCTAAAAGCCGATTCCGAATTACTTTTAATTGCTCTTGGTTACTGATGGGGGATCGTGGTGTGGGTAGTTCAGTATTTGGCCAGCCCGGTAAACTGCCACAGGGACAGGATAAGGGAGGCATACCGAGATTCCGCATCGGTACTGGCATGGCACAACGACCGCAAGCTATCATCTCCCATCCGGGGGTTAGCAGATCGGCAATAGTTTCTTCAGTTCCTTCTAGATAACAGTCACCAGATGAGGGTGAGAGAATCTTTTGCCAACAGTCTTCAAATTCTTGACTATAGCGATCGCCTTGGAATATAGGTTGAGGCAACAAGTGTGTCCCCTCATGACCGACCACTACTTTCTTACCCAACTGAAACCAGTAGGCAAGATATGTTTTTACTTCTTCTTTGGTTGCCATACCACGATCTTACAATCGGTATTAGGGAATTTTGCAGACTAACTACTTAATTTTCTATTAAGAAAGTGTCTGACTTTGCACAGCAAAATAATAATCAAGTTCTCTTAATATTTTTTAATTAATTCTTAATTATTCGTAATCTATTGAGTCTGGTAATCGTGTACCCAAAGCGGTGAGATTGAGTGCATAACCGCCAGTGACTAAGTAAACGCTATCGCACATCCCACCTAATTGGCGGACTAAAGCACCAAGGCGATCGCGGAATTTCCTGCCTAAAGGGTATGCTGGCACTATACCCCAACCAGTTTCTTCCGCCACAAACACCATATCAGCCGCAACTAGCTGTACTGTTACCAAAAATTCGGCTACGGTACTTGCCCAACTGACTTCATCTTGTTCTAAAAGATTCGCTACCCAAGTTCCCAGAGAATCCACCAAAACACAACTGTTAGCCTTGGTATTTGCCAGGGTCGCAGATAATGTAGTTGGAACTTCTAGGGTTACCCAATCTTGAGGACGACGGTTTTGATGCTGTTGAATACGTTCTTGCCATTCTGCATCATCTGGGTTCCTAGTTGCTGTAGCCACGTAAATCACCGTTTTCCCTGACTCTCTTGCCCAAGTCTCCGCCCATTCACTTTTTCCAGACCTAGCAGGCCCCGTAATTAAGATCACTTGTCCCAAAGTTGTTTCCTCAATTGATTTGTCGCCCTACACCCCTACACCCCCAAACCCCTGACATTGAGAAAATTTAGTGTAAATAAATAACTTTTAAGAGATAAAATTATCACCAGCATTATTTATGCCAAAATTGGCACAAGCTAAAAAATCTTAACACCCCCATTTTCAAATATTAAATAGCTTTGGGGAACGTAGATTTGAGGAATTAGGTATATGAAAGCAGGCATAAAACGCATTGAAGCAACTTTACATGATTTAGGGACAAAGGACACTACTGCAACAGAAGTAAGTGATTCTACAAAACGTCCACTATCTTTTAGGATTAGTGTTGCAGGTAAAGACACAGCCGAAAGTGAAGGTAACAGCCCAGAAAAAACACAAAATCTGGACATAGATACTCACGTTGAGTATTCTTCGCCTGAACAAAATTTATTTCCCCACCATAGTTCTGTGCAGACTTTTCCGGCACAGGAGGGGCTAGGCAAAACACCAAGCTTGCCAAAATTTAAGACACCTACCTTCAGTAGTCATCGCCACGGTGCAAACCCAGCGTTGGCGATGAATATGTTGCAAGAAATTCAAGAAATAGTTGCTGGTTGGCAGCAAGAATTACAAAATATACTACAACAAATTCAAGATATTTACTTAGAAGGGCCAATTGTTAATGGTTGGTTAGAATCCAATCCTAGCGAACCTGAAGCTGCTGGTACTGCTACGTTACGCCATGCAGAAGTCGATCGCCTGATGAATTACGTAGAAGAAATTTGTGCTAATGATGGGAAAGTACCTCATCAAGCACCTCGTACTGGTTATCATCTTTGTGGGTTGGATAATTCTGGTAGAGTTTGGTCGCGCCCATGTCCAGCAGATCAGTTGGCTAGCGTGAGTATGGCGATCGCTCGTTACCAAAAATTACGCCAATTTTTGGGACGTAAGCAATATCTGGAAACTCGTCTCAGT
This sequence comes from Trichormus variabilis 0441, assembly GCF_009856605.1. Taxonomy (NCBI): domain Bacteria; kingdom Bacillati; phylum Cyanobacteriota; class Cyanophyceae; order Nostocales; family Nostocaceae; genus Trichormus; species Trichormus variabilis. Next base: position 6,140,113 of record NZ_CP047242.1, read on the forward strand.
CAACTAGCGGAAACCCTCGTAGTTTTACATAGTCACATTCAACAGACATGAAATTCTCACATTATTTCCGCAAAAACGCGGTTGGTAAGGAGGAAAGCTAAGTATAGATTAAGTTTCAGTAGTTAAAGGCAAAACTGACTGACTTCGAGTTAAATTAATTACGAATGACGCAGCGAACGTAAAATCCACCATCAATAACCATGCCAGATCCGCAAATCTCTGCCATTATCTGTACACACAATCGAGATACCTATCTAGGTGCAGCGATTGATAGCTTGTTAGTGCAAGATTTTGCTGGTGAGTTTGAAGTTGTGGTGATAGACAACGGATCTAGCGATCGCACCCGTGAAGTAGTCGAGCAAAGAGCCTGTGATCCTCGTTTAAAATATGTCTTTGAACCCACCATTGGTTTATCTGTAGCCAGAAACACTGGTGCTAAATTTGCTAGTGCCGAAATTCTGGCTTACTTGGATGATGATGCAGTTGCTAGTACTCGCTGGTTACAGGTATTGTACTCTGCCTATCAAGACTATCCTCAACTAGCGATCGCTGGTGGTAAAGTCACTCTCCTATGGCCTCCAGATACCCAACCACCAAGGTGGCTATCTTCTGGGTTAGCAGGAAACTTGGGAGCCTATGACTTAGGAGATAAACTGATTTACATTCAACAACCAGGCTTAACACCAAGGGGATTGAATTACTCTATCCGCCGGACTTTTCTCGAAGAAATTGGAGGTTTTGACCCTCAACTTGGTCGCATCGGCAAAAACCTCCTATCCAATGAGGAACTACAAATGACAGAACTAGCGCTTACAGGGGGTTGGCAAGTTGCTTATCTTCCAGAAGCTTTGGTTGCTCACAACGTTGCCCCAGAACGCCTCAATCGCTCCTGGTTTTTAAATCGGGGTTGGTGGCAAGGAATTAGTGAGTGTTATCGAGAACAACTATCAGGGAAAGCCGGTGTTGGACAGTTATCAAGGGGTTGCGAACGGTTAGCGCGTGGCTTGTATAAAGCATTCCGCTATTTTTCTAATCCAGCAGAACGTTTTGATAACTTGGTATATGCTTATGGTCAAATAGGTTACTTAAATGCTGTCCTTCAAGGTTTGCTGTTTACAGCTAATAATAAAAGTAGTCCATAGTCCCTTAAACTAAATTATATATGTCTGCCAAAGTTCCCGTTTCTGTACTCATTCCCGCCAAAAATGAACAGGCAAATCTGCCAGCCTGTCTTGATAGCCTACAAAGAGCAGATGAGATATTTATTGTAGATTCTCAAAGTACTGATAAGAGCATTGAAATTGCCAAAAACTATGGTGCAAATCTAGTACAGTTCTACTTTAATGGACGCTGGCCGAAAAAGAAGAATTGGTCTTTAGATAACCTGCCATTTCGCAACGAGTGGGTATTAATTGTAGATTGCGATGAGCGTATTCCTAATGAATTGTGGGATGAAATTGCCCAAGTAATCAAAACAGAAGAATATACAGGTTACTATCTCAATCGTCGTGTATTTTTCTTAGGTAAGTGGATTCGCTATGGTGGCAAGTATCCTGATTGGAATCTGCGGTTATTTAAGCATAAATTAGGTCGTTACGAAAATCTGCATACCGAAGATGTAGCAAATACTGGTGATAACGAAGTTCATGAACACGTTGTTATGCAGGGTAAAGTTGGTTATCTCAAAGAAGATATGCTCCATGAAGATTTCCGCGATATTTACCACTGGTTAGAAAGACACAATCGTTATTCCAACTGGGAAGCTCGCGTTTATTACAACCTGATTACAGGTCAAGATGATAGGGATACTATTGGAGCCAATTTATTTGGTGAAGCCGTACAACGCAAGCGCTTTCTCAAGAGAGTCTGGGTACGTCTGCCATTTAAGCCACTCTTAAGGTTTATTTTGTTCTACGTTATTCGCTTAGGTTTTTTAGATGGTCGAGCCGGATATATTTATGGCAGGCTACTCAGTCAATATGAATATCAAATTGGCGTTAAACTCTACGAATTACGCAATTGTGGTGGTACATTAAATACGGCAAATACTTCTAATTCTATCCCGCCATCTCTCACCCAAGAAATCGAGAAATCTACAACTTAGAAGATTTGGAGAGATGACTAATGACTAATGACTAATGACTAACGACAAACCCTTTGTAGATTTACGCCTGTACGACCAATCTTGGTTTGATCGGGGGCGTTCAGCTTGGTATATTTTGTTATGGTGGTTGGTGCAGGCGATCGCCTTTCCTCTGACTCCCCATCCTTCTAGTAACATCCGTTGTTGGCTATTACGTCTGTTTGGTGCGCGGATTGGTAGAGGTGTGGTAGTTCGTCCCACTGCACGTTTTACCTTCCCCTGGAAAGTTACCATCGGGGATTACAGTTGGGTTGGCGATGATGTAGTTCTCTACAGTCTAGATGAAATTCACATCGGGCAACACTGCGTAATTTCACAGAAAAGTTACCTATGTACAGGTAGCCATGATATCCAAGACCCTACATTCAGATTAAAGGTAGCAGGGATTACCATTGGCAACGGCGCTTGGGTTGCTACAGATTGTTTCATCGCACCAGGGGTGGAAATAGGAGCTAACGCCGTGATTGGCGCTCGCAGCAGTGTTTTTACTAATATGCCGGCTGGGCAAGTTTGCTGGGGTAGCCCTTGCCGTCCTCAGCATCCCAGGTTGAAGGAGTGAGGGAGGAGGGGGCAGAGGGAGCAGGGGAGGCAGGAAGAGAAGTCGCAAGGAGGGTTTCCCTCCGGGCGAACTTCGGGGAGGCAGGGGAGGCAGGGGAGGAAGGGGGGAATTGTTGAATTTTGAATTTTGAATTTTGAATTTTGAATTGATTCCTCCCCAGTCCGCTACTGAAGTTTATGGGAAACCATAGGTTTGGTTACAATGTCACCCAAGCTAATGCTGGTGAGTAATCGCCGCCAATTTTCTTGGATGGCTGGGTCTTGAGGATTTGTTTGCAGCATCTGAAACAGTGTGTTGGCTGCCTCGAACCAAATGCCATTTTCCCCATAGATGGCTACTTGTTGTAATGGTGATGCTGTTTCCAGTTGCTTGGCAGTTGCGGGTGTAAGTTGGACTCTTTGAACGACTCCTTCAACATAAATTGGGGGTGCTGGCTTTTGTTGGTCGCACTCTACGGTGAAAAACCAACGATATTGCTTATCTACAGCTAAACCGGCAACATCCGCAGGCAGAGAAACACTAATAATTCCTGGTTTTTCAGGTAGAGCGATCGCCTTTTGGTAAATAATATTTGTATCCTGGTCTTGCAAAACAAATTCTGTCGGATAGCCAGAATCTTTGGCATACGGCACATAAAACAAAAATGTCGGATGCGCCTTTGTTGTCAATCCCCAAACATTGGTGATTGTGGGAGCATCTTGAGTGAATGGTACTAAAGCGGTGAGTTGAGGTTCAACCGATGGGCAAGTACCCCGTTTAGCACCACCACGAACACGCCCACCAGGACGACGTTCTGAATTAGGTAGAGGCGGTTGAACAAAGGTATTTTTTTTGTGAGCAGTACTTATATTGTTATTGTTACGTGGGTTAACAGGTGTCGTTGCTAATAACCCAGAATTTGCGCCTAATAAACTGGTGTAGCCAACAGTTAAGGCTAATAATAGTTGGATCGGTTTTAAAGTGGACATAGTAAGTAAAACCAAATTAGTCAATAGTCAATAGTCAATAGTCAGTTGTCTGTTGTCAGTTGTCTTCCCCTGCTCCCTCTGCTCCCCCTGCCCCCTCTGCCCCCCTACTCCCTACCCCCCTCTTCCTCTAGAAACTTGGAATTTTGAATTGTAACTACCGTAACAGTTGATACCAGAGATAAAGCTGATGGGACAAAGGGAACCCAAAAGCCCCAAACTAGCAGGCTCAGACATAATAAGTACAAAACGCTAGAACTAATACCAACTGCTAATGCTAAATGAGGGAGCAAACGCCATCTCCAAGCTAGGAATCCTCCTAATCCAGCCCAAATTCCAATCCAGATTATTTCTAACCCAGGCAACCAAACCCTCAACAGAGAGCGTCCATCTAAAACAGCACTAATAATCTGGCTAACCATGTGAGCTTGTACCATGACTCCGGGCATTTGCTCATCTAGAAGATGGCCGTATGGTGTAGCCCAATAGTCGGGAAAGTCGCCTTTGGCTACCACGCCAATGAGTATAATCCGGTCTTTAATGGCGTTGGGATTGATAGGACTAGATAAAAGTTGGGTAAGTGTCACCTGTTCGGCGATTTTCTTGGCGGCGCGATAGTTTAGTAAGATTTGACCACCATTGGCATCAATATTTTGATAGGCTCCCATGCGAGACGAAAGGCGATGCAGTACGGTATCACCCAACTTTAAATTTTTGGTGAATTGTCCAGAGGTAAATTTTGCTTGAATGCCTAAGGAGGATAGATAGCGGAATGCCAATTGAGAACTGAAAGCATAGGACGCAGAACATAATGAGGCTGTTTCCTGACTCATAAACAGGAGATGTCGCCGTACTACACCATCATCATCGTGAACAAAGTCACTAAATCCCAGGCGTTCTTGCGGAATTTCTGGTGGTGATTCAATGCCTTTGATATTTTCGCTGGTATCACTTCCTTTGCATATACCAATTAAATTCTCAGTTTGTCGTAGTCGAGAGATTAACTCTGGTTGTTCGGCATGGAAATCACGATAAATATCTAAGCCAATAGCTTTTGGTTGATACTGGGATATTTTTGCTAGGAGTAAATTAAGTGATTTCTCTGATATAGATGTACCTTTTAGGTACTCGTTGTTACGTCGCTGATGAGCTAAATCTTCATCGTCAATGGTGACGATTAATATCCTGGGATCGGGGCCTTCGTCGGGGCGCGATCGCATCATCTGATCAAATGCTTGCAGTTCCCCAGTTTGTAAAGCGCCCAAAAACCTTAATCCATAAACTGCGGCGGTCACTAGCAAACTCGAAAATACAGTCCTTTTTAATCCGCGTTTTTTAGAGACTGGTGGGACATCATTAAATATTGGTTGGGTTGGTGGTTCTGTGAGTTCCTCCCAAGTCAGTGGCTTTTGAGCAGGATTTTGACAAATTACTGGTAGCCAAGTTGCACAGGGAAATCTATCTTCTAATCCTTGCAATCGCTCCCGTGCGTGCCGGACTGCTTGGTATAAAGATTCACCATTAGCAAAGCTGAGGAGAAAATATTTTAAAAACTCTTGGGCTACCTGATCGGGAACAGGTTCGCGCATGACAATGATCTGGGGAATGTTTAAATCAGCTAGTTCTTTCGCCAGTCCCAATCCATCACGAGAGTTGAAAATTGCTAGTTGTAAACCCCTTGCTATCGCTTGTTTCAAGGCATATTTTAATTCACTAATGCTGAGGCTATCAGTCTGGTTGAGGTAGATTCGCCCAATCCCATCATCTCCTTGACTAGAACTGTGTCCAGCGAAAAATAAAATATCCCAGCTTTTTCCCCACAAATGATCTGTTAATTCTTTGCGTTGTGGTTCTACTAAAAAGCTAACGTCCGCATTGGGACAATTTTGCAGCATTGCTTGGTCTGCGTGGGTATCAATGCCCTGACTATTACCGACAATCGCCAAAATATTCACAGTTGGACTGGAAGTTCTGCGTTTATGAATTAGCTCATAGCTTGGTGAAGAGAGGGCGATTTCTGCCTTGGGATAGCGTTCCAGTAAATCCCAGATATGCCAAGGTAATCTTTGTAAGTAGCTATTTTCTGATTGTAAAATTACTCTGATTTCATCGGTGGGCTGTAATTTCTCCAGCCATTTTTCCCGTAAGGGTCGAAATTCTTGTGCTTGTAGCCAAGTATTAAAGCGAGCGCGGACAATTAAAGCTAACTCATGACAATCTTGAGTTACTGACACATTTGTAACTTGGATTTTGTCAGCATCTAGACGATAACCATTACCAAGCTGTAGATAGGTGGACTGCCAACGAGAGTAGTAAAGTAATATTTCGGGACATGGTGGGAGTTTACCTGTGATTTCCGTCGATGGGCGATCGCTTTCTTCACCAATCTGAAGAGTTACGGTAAACCCCTGCTCAAAACTACCATCTCCAAATTTCAGTACTACTAACTTTGCCATGACCGTCGCTTTGCTCCGATTCCCAACCACTGGAGTTCTGATTTACTCAATTTTTGACAAATCAGCAATTCCCGCCCAGTTTACCTGAAGTTCCTACATATCAATAATTTAGTTACTTATTGGTATTTACCTATTACCAACTACATAGTAAAAATCTGGTTGCTTTAAATTACAAAGCTCTCTGTAATACTCATATCATCTAATGCGACCTGAACGCTGAACTGTTCCTGAATTTCCCCACGAAATTGTAGTTGTAGGTAGTTGTCAGCACTCCTGGCTTGAGCTTCTAGAAATACTGCGCCGGAAGTGTCTATTACTGTCAGTTTTACTCCTGTGGGTAGATGTATTTGATTACCTGTGGAGTGTAGTTGCAAACGGACACCGATTTGTCCGTTTGCTTCAGGTGCAATTTCCACAATCAACATTACTGGTTGGTCAACTATTTTGATCCCCAAGTCAATGAGTTTTGCTCGTCTGGTAACGGCTTCTGCTTGACTCAAAGTTGTATCTGGAGTGCTTACAGGGCTACGAAAGCCATAAGCAGGTCTAGCTTCCAGGGAATTCCACAAAGTTTCTACTGTTTGCCAGCCAGATTCAAATTGCCCGACAAACCACTGACTCAAATTCACCAAAGCATCCACAGGAGAAGTTTTGAGTTGTTCTAGGCGATCGATCAATGCTTCTATAGGTTGTAGTTGATTTAGAGGTAATGTTTCTTGATTAACTTTTTTAGTAAAACCTATTAATTTAGCTTCTGTATTAGTTTCATCAACTTGTACAATTACATAACCAATTCTTTCTTCCCAAGTTTCTGGGGGAACAGAACATACTTGCTCATGCAGCTGAACAGGACGGCATTCTAAACGACCAACTGAAGGAACTTCTAGATCAGCTACATCTCCACATAGCTGCATTAATGGGTTCCAACTGTCACTAGCTGTCAAATTAGTTGCAACTTCCATCATTTGCAAATAATCATTCACCACTGACACAGCCAAAGTATTGAGCCTAACTTGCTCGGCTTTTCGGGAATTAGGCTGTCTGTTGGCGAACTGCTGGGCAGCAATACGAGCTGCTTGAGTAATTGGTAGTGTGATGGCGAAATCGTCTAGCTGGTTGGTAGTTTTAGTCATGGTTCAATCCCCACTGAATCAATGCTGCTGTATACATATCGCCCGCATTCACTAAATTTATGCCACAAAATGTAAAAAAATCAGCGAAATTTTCAGGACTGGTGATCAGTTAGTTGGTATTTATTTTCTTGCAGCAGTTGAGGGGACTGGGGACTGGGGACTGGGGACTGGGGGAAAAGAGAAGTGTTGACTATTGACCATTGACCATTGACCATTGACTATTGACCACTGACTAATGACTAATGACTAACTTATTGCCAGAAATGGCTGAAATTTGGCAGCAAACTCTTAATTGGCAACCAACAGACTCTCAACAGGCGCGATTTCAGCAGCTTTATGAGTTAATTCTGGAAGGTAATCGCCAGTTAAATTTAACTCGCATTACTGAACCGCAGGAATTTTGGGAAAAACATCTTTGGGATTCACTGCGAGGAGTTGCACCACAGCAACAATTAATCTCGTTTCTGCCAGTGGGTGCATCTGTCATTGATATTGGTACTGGTGCTGGGTTTCCTGGTGTTCCTGTGGCAATTATCGCCCCTAATTCTACAATGACGCTGGTGGATTCAACGCGCAAAAAGATTGCTTTTATCGAATCAATCTTGAAGGAACTTGGCCTGACTAATGCCAAAACGTTGGTTAGTAGGGCGGAAGAAATTGGTCAACAACCACAGCATCGAGAACAATATGATGTTGCTCTAATTCGTGCGGTTGGCACTGCTTCGGCTTGTGCAGAATATACTTTACCTTTACTAAAGTTAGGTGGTTTGGCTGTAATTTATCGTGGTACTTGGACTGAAGAAGAAACTACATCTTTGGAAAATGCAGTGCGGCAGTTAGGTGGCACAGTTGAATTAATAGACAACTTTACTACCCCCTTAACTAACAGCGTTCGGCACTGTCTTTACTTACGGAAGGTAGCTAAAACACCAGCTAATTTTCCTCGTGCTGTTGGTGTACCGACTCAAAAGCCTATTTAGGAAAGGCGAACTGACAAGTCGGCGCTGGCGCTATCGCTTTCGCAAATAGTCATACAATATAAAGAAATGTATAGTTTATTAATTTTATATGCCAGTTAAAGTTGGAGACTCTGCACCTGATTTTACTTTACCTGCACAAAATGGCTCATCGGTGAGCCTGAGTGATTTTCGCGGTAAAAAGGCTGTGGTGCTGTACTTTTATCCCAAAGATGATACACCAGGATGTACAGCAGAATCTTGTGCTTTCCGCGATCGCTATGAAGTTTTTCAAACTGCTGGGGCGGAAATTATTGGTGTCAGTGGTGACTCTAACGAATCTCACCAAAAATTTGCTTCTAAATACAATTTACCTTTTACTCTGTTGAGCGACAAAGGCGACCAAGTACGCAAACTATACGGCGCAACAGCCGCTTTTGGTTTGTTTCCCGGTCGCGTTACTTACGTCATCGACCAACAGGGAGTTATCAAATACGTTTTTGATTCCATGTTCAACTTCCAAGGACACGTCGAGGAAGCGTTGAAAACTCTGCAACAGTTGGCGAATAAATAGGGGATTGGGTATTGGGGATTGGGTATTGGGTATCGGTGATGAAATTTACCACCTGCTTCCCCTGCTCCCCCTGCTCCCCCTGCTCTCCCAGTCCCCAGTCCCCAGTCCCTTACCTACTATGAGACTTTTCCGCCATCACGACATGATGAGTTTTACCATTTTTTCCGTTGGTGTGTCCGTTATTATTTCGGGGTTGAATCACACCATAGCCGCCGTGGTTGCGTTCATAAATAACGTTAATTTCTCCTGTTTCGGCGTTATGGAACATATAAAAGTCATGCCCCACTAGTTGCAACTGCTCTAAGGCTTCGGTAACGGTCATGGGGGGCATGGAAAAGTATTTGGTGCGGACGACTTCTTCGGGGAGTTCGGGAGTGCGATCGCCTATTAAATCTGCAACTACTGTTTCTGGTACGATGGTTTCGGTAGTTGGTAGAGCTTGTGTTTTCTGGTCTTGTTTTCTTTCTTTATATTTACGCAGTTGTCGGGAAATCTTGTCTGCTACTAAATCAATGCTTGCGTATAAATTTTCGCTGCTTTCCTCCGCGCGGATGACGCTACCATTTGCATAGATGGTAACTTCAGCTGCTTGTCTGGTATTAATTCGGGGATTGCGAGCCACGCTTAAATGGACATCCACTTCATTGGTGATGTTCTGAAAGTGATTAACCGCCTTTTCAATTTTCTGATGCACATATTCTCGAATCGCATCGGTAATTTCTATATTTTTGCCGTGGATGACAAGCTTCATGTAAACTCTCCCGCTCAATAGCACAATATTTGATGTGATGGTGTTTTTGTATGAAAAGAGACTGCGGTAAGTTCTATTTATTGCACCAATACCAAATGTGAACTTTCTTATATACGGCTAGCTTGTTCTAAAGTTTTCTGCATCTTCCACCTGATTTCTGAGTTACCAATTGTTCGCTAGACAATGGCATAAGCAGATATTTTTCTCAAATAAGGTAATATGAGCAATGGCTGTTTTGACTTCCTGCTTCATGGAAACAAACTTTACATAACTTGATAGTAGTTACTTCTGGCTTGTTAAAAGAAGTTTGCTCACTTGATGATGGATTACACAACGACTGTAGATGCAAATAACTCATTTTAGATTCATCAGCCAGTGTATTTGTTCTTTATGAACTTGGCATGATGCTTATTGTAGAGAATTCCTCCCAACACCTGATGTGGTTATATATTCAAACTAGCACTTTGTATTTGCGATGGCTGATTCCCTTGATGTTCCTTTAAAATCCTTTGCAAAGCTTGACAATTGTTGACTCAAAAGCTGTGAGTTGAAATATATTTAGTTGTAAAACCTGTTGATTTTTGGCATGATCCGTAGTAATAAACCCCCAGAGAACAGTTGTTTGTTATATAACAAGGGATTGATGCCATACTTGGAAGCTCACGCATGGCAGCGATCGCTCTTGCACCAACGCATCGATTACCCTAATCTAGAGGATGTACTGATATTGCTGGAACATCCGCCGGTTTACACGTTGGGGCAAGGCAGTAGTCTAGAATTTCTCAAATTTGACCCTAATCAAAGTGAGTTTGAGATACATCGAATTGAACGGGGTGGAGAAGTTACTTACCACTGTCCAGGTCAATTAGTGGGGTATCCGATTTTAAATCTGCGCCGCCATCGCCAAGACTTGCACTGGTATTTGCGACAATTAGAAGAAGTTATCATCCGTGTACTAGCAGTTTACGGCTTAAAAGGCGATCGCCTGCCATCTTTGACTGGGGTTTGGTTAGAAGGGAGGAAAGTTGCAGCCATCGGGATTAAAGTTAGTCGTTGGATTACCATGCACGGTTTTGCTTTAAATGTCTGTCCTGATATGACAGGGTTTGGCCGAATAGTCCCTTGTGGCATTACTGATAAGCCTGTTGGCAGTTTAGCCCAATGGATACCAGGAATTACTTGTGAGGAAGTACGAGTTCATGTTGTCCAGGCTTTTGCAGAAGTGTTTGGTCTAGTATTAGTGGAAAGTTGACAGTTAACTGTTGACTGCTTCATGATGTAATAGGTGCAATCTACTACGAAAATTTGCATATATGAGAATATTCTGGTTCAAGCTAGAATATGAATGCTTACCAGTCTTCAAACCTATTTTTTGCACCCTTCAACTCCGATTTTGTTTGTGAATTATCCAATCAATCCGCAGATTGACGCTCCAGTATTTACTTCTCTGAAGGAACGTGACTGGAAGGCTTTATTAGAAATGTTTGATAGAGATGATATAGATGACGTGGAAGCTGATATCAATGTTAATTTGCAGTTGATGATACCCGAACCTTGCTGGGAAGATGATCCCTTTGATTTCTTGCGCGAATATCTTTAACCAATGATGTACTGCATGAGTTCCACAGAAGTTTTACCTGTTTTAACTGTGATGTAATCATAACCCATACCACCAGCGTATAGGTGCCATTGTGCGATCGCCATATTTGGGTTGTTACACAAATTCAGCAAAAAAGCTGTTTCAATACTGTGGTAAACACTGTCTGGGTAGCCGCCATATCCACATTCAATCTTGATGATATGACCATGAATTTCTATGGAGTGGTAAATCCAGATATTTACCGGGTTTTTCCCTTCTAAGTTCGCCTTAAATGCTTCGGCATGAGATTCATTTACAAACAGGTGATAACAGTCATGGTCATGCACCGGAATATATGTAAATGATGGTAGGGATAATTGAGAAATTACAGCCTCAAGTTGTGGTATGCTTTGCGGGGTCACTTCTACTACACACAGCCAATCAGGGCCGCGTCCTGATGCTGCTAATTCCCAACACCAATTTCTGTTAACTAACATATCTCATCAAAATATCTGATAATCACCATTGTTATAACAGGGGAGAAGTTGGATGAGTAAGCGGGTTTTTGGACGTTGGTGTCTGGTGTTGAGCTTAATTTGTTTGTTACTTACTGGTTGTAGTGGCAATTTAAGTCAAGAAAAAACTCTAAGGATAGCAACAGAACCAGCCTTTCCACCTTTTGAGTTTACAGGGCAAGGGGGAAATTTACAGGGTTTTTCTATAGATTTGATGAATGCCATCGCCTCTGCTGCTAACTTGAGAGTAAGTTTCCAAAGTCTGCCTTTTGACGGGATTATCCCCGCCTTGCAAAGCAGAACTGTAGACGCGGCGATTAGTTCCATCACCATCACCGCCGAACGGGCAAAAACCGTTGCGTTCTCTCGTCCTTATTTTAAAGCAGGGTTAGCGATCGCTATTCGCTCCAGCGATGAAGATATTACAGGTTTTGACAGTCTCAAAAATAAAAAAATCGCCGTGCAGATTGGCACAACCGGCGCAGAAAAAGCCAAAAGTATTCCAGGGGCGCAAATTCGTAGCTTTGATTCTGCACCCCTAGCCCTACAAGAATTACTGAATAGCAATGTAGATGCAGTCATCAATGATGCACCTGTGACTTTATATGCTATTAATACAGGCAATTTACAAGGAATTAAAGTTGTCGAAAAGTTGCTAACAGAAGAATATTATGGTATTGCTACAGCCCAAAACTCACCTTATTTGGCACTAATTAATGATGGATTAAATCGGGTGTTAACAAATGGTACCTATTCCCAAATTTACCAGAAATGGTTCAAAGCAGAACCACCATCTTTACCAGATAAATCACTCTATGAAAATCAAAATAATACTCGTAAATCTAGCTCAATTAAACTGATTTTACAGTTTCTCCCGACTTTATTACAAGGTGCATTAGTCACCATACAACTGACAATTTTGTCTACATTATTGGGGTTAATATGTGGTACTTTAATTGCGTTGATTCGTCTTTCCCAATTTACCCCTGCACGTTTATTAGCCAGAGCTTATGTAGATTTCTTCCGGGGAACACCTCTGCTAGTACAAATTTTTATGATTTACTTTGGAATACCAGCACTTGCTCAACAACTTGGTTTTACATTTAACTTTGACCGTTGGGTAGCGGGAGTTATTGCCTTAAGTGTAAATGCAGCCGCCTACATCGCTGAAATTGTCCGTGCTGGTATTCAATCAATAGAAATTGGACAAACAGAAGCGGCTAAATCATTAGGTTTAAATCCTTGGTTGACAATGCGTCTGGTAATTTTTCCCCAAGCCTTCCGGCGAATGTTACCACCTTTGGGTAATGAGTTCATCAGTTTGTTAAAGGATACGAGTTTAGTTGCCGTGATTGGATTTGAAGAGTTATTCCGCAAAGGGCAATTGATTGTTGCAGACAACTATCGTGCCTTTGAAATTTATGCGGCTGTCGCCATAGTATATTTATGTTTAACACTTTTAGCTTCTCAAGTTCTGAGCCGTTTAGAAATGTGGATGAATCCGACCATGAAAGCTCAACAACGAAAAGCCAAAAGATGAATCAATTCAAAATACCCTACGGGTAGGCTGCGCCAACAAAATTCAAATTCAGTAATTTGTAAGTACATTGGCCTCAAAGAAATGTACTATTTAGAGGAAAGCAAGCGATCGCTTGGAGGTGTACCTGAGCATAATGCAATACTACACCTAGAAAAACCAGCCTAAGATGACTAAGTGAAAGATAATATGTTGGGTGCGATCGCAGGTGACATAATTGGTTCAGTTTATGAGGGAAACAGTATCAAAACGAAAGATTTTCCCTTGTTTAGCAGGCAGAGTCGCTTCACTGATGATACAGTGCTAACTGTGGCAGTGGCAGATGTGATCCTCAACACTGATCAATTTCCGCAAAGCAGTAAATACATTGACCAATTCAAGTGGTACTATCGTCGCTACCTATATGCAGGCTATGGACGTAACTTTAGTAACTGGGCTAAATCTAACAGCACTCAACCATACAATAGTTTTGGTAATGGTGCAGCTATGCGCGTCAGTCCTATTGCCTTTGCCTTCCCAGATTTAAACACTGTCTTACAACAAGCTAAAGGTAGTGCAGAAGTTACTCATAACCACCCAGAAGGGATCAAAGGCGCACAAGCTACAGCATCCGCCATCTTCCTCGCTAGGACAGGCTGGGATAAAGCAGAGATTAAATCCTACATTCAAGATAACTTTGGTTACAACCTAGAGCAAACCCTAGAACAAATCAGACCGACTTACCAATATGATGCTACCTGTCCAGGTTCCGTCCCCCCAGCAATTATTGCCTTTTTAGAATCCTCGGACTTTGAAGATGCAATTCGCAATGCCGTTTCCCTTGGTGGTGATAGCGATACCATCGCCTGTATTACTGGTGCAATCGCTCAAGCATACTATGGAGGTGTACCCAGAGCGATCGCTGAACAAACTTTGTCTCATTTAAATGAACATTTATGTACCACTACGGAAAAATTTATGTATAAATACTGTCTTTAGTCCATCCCTACCCTACAGAACACTACATTTTCAGGTCGAATGGCACTAAGATAAGCGCAAATCTTTAAGATATAAGCCTTTCGGGGTGTAAGGGTGCAGGTGGGTAAGGGAAACATCTAAATAACAATTTGAATGCTTGTAATAGCTGTGGGATGAGTAATGGAAAAATAATTCTCTCTTAGCGATTACCCCCAACTAGAGTAAGCAGATGGAAAACAATTAGCCAAACTTTATATAAGACTCCAGATAGAGAATTTTCCCAGAAAAATTTTCCACCCCCAGAATGTAACAAATTGTTAATATTGTGTAATACTAGGAAATGCAAGATAAATAAATACTTTTTTGGTAACTGTTAATTTTGCCAAAAATTAGGTAAAAACTTGATTTTAAACTTTAAGCTAAACGAAGTTAAAAGTAAAATCATTACCTTTAGTACTTGCAAAATTTCACTGATTAATTCATTAAAAAGTATAACGGGGTAAGAGCATGGTTCAGTGTCAACCATCATCTCTACGTGCAGAAAAACTGGTTTTATTGTCATCGACAATTAGGGATGATAAAAATATTAATAAGGGTATATTTGTTGCCTGTTTTATCTTATTTTTATGGGCAATTAGTTTAATCTTATTACTCTCAATAGATACATCCATAATTAATCAGGGCTTATTAATCATAGCCATGCTTTGGCAGACATTCTTATATACAGGTTTATTTATTACTGCCCATGATGCCATGCACGGCGTAGTTTATCCCAAAAATCCCAAAATAAATAATTTTATAGGTAAGCTCACTCTCATCTTGTATGGACTATTTCCTTATAAAGATTTATTGAAAAAACATTGGTTACACCACGGACATCCTGGTACTGATTTAGACCCTGATTATTACAATGGTCATCCCCAAAACTTCTTTCTTTGGTATCTACATTTTATGAAGTCTTATTGGAGATGGACACAAATTTTCGGATTAGTGATGATTTTTCACGGACTTAAAAGTATTGTACATATACCAGAAAATAATTTAATTATATTTTGGATGATCCCTTCTATTTTAAGTTCAGTACAACTATTTTATTTTGGTACATTTTTACCGCATAAAAAGCTAGAAGGTGGTTATACTAACCCCCATTGTGCGCGCAGTATCCCATTACCTCTTTTTTGGTCTTTCGTCACTTGCTATCACTTCGGTTACCACAAAGAGCATCACGAATATCCTCAACTTCCTTGGTGGAAATTACCGGAAGCTTACAAAATATCTTTATAAGGTGAAGATTGAATGATTGAGAAATTAGGTTACAGGGACAAAAGTGAGAAAAACTAAAATTTATTTTCTCAGATAATAAAATCAATCTCTGCTGAAAGCTGTCATTTTTACGACTATGCAGATTTGAATGCTGATGAGCATCAGAAAACTTTCGGGAAGACATATAAAAGATGTATGAGGGAAGGTCTTTTCCTAAAACACCTTATGGTAGAGGATGGAAAAGAAGATCAGGAAAAATATAGTTAAAAATTGCCCACGTAGAAAAGGCAACCGATATTGCTATAACACCAATAACTGGTGCAAGAGAAAGATATTCGAGAAAATATTTTTTCTCTTTATCTTGTGATTTAGTCATATAATAGATTCTCAATTAACACTTAAAATAGTACTGACTAATTTTTAACGAAAACTCTATCAAAAGAATAGTCAATACTATCAAAAGTAGGAAAATTATATAAAAGACTTTTATTGGTCAGATATGTTTGCTAGGGGTTTTTCAGTTCTCATGAATCGAAAATTAGGTAGAGGGTAGAGAATATGGTTGTATCTTTCCACCCCAAAAACTTTAACAATTATCTCTACATAAAGATGAGCCGGGCTTATTAGTTATCAGGCTTTACTTATTACAAATCACCACTGATGTTACTATCTACCAACATATTGGCTCATTAACTGCATAGCATCAGCGATATCTACATCACCATCTTTGTCTGCATCCAAGAAAGAATTCAAAATAGAATTTCCAGCACCTTGAGGATTTTGAGCATTAGCGCCGGATTGCAAAAAATTCAATACTAAAGGTACGATAACTGGCAATAGTTGCTGAATTGTACCAGCATCTAAACCTGTGTGTTGGGATACTACCTGTGCAACCTGCTGTTGTATG
This sequence comes from Trichormus variabilis 0441, assembly GCF_009856605.1. Taxonomy (NCBI): domain Bacteria; kingdom Bacillati; phylum Cyanobacteriota; class Cyanophyceae; order Nostocales; family Nostocaceae; genus Trichormus; species Trichormus variabilis. The sequence goes on from NZ_CP047242.1 coordinate 6,156,408, forward strand.
TTAGGAGAAAATAGAGAATTAACTGCCTGAGGATTATAAGAAGTGCCGGCATATTCATTAACTAATGCTTGGGTTGCTTCATTACCCTCTGTGGCTTGCTTTTGTTGTAAAGCGGAACGTACATAGTTACCTACTACACCTATGACAGATTGCATTGTCGAAGGATTTGTGCCAGTTTGATTACTTAGTTGATTTACAGTGTTAATGATGTTTCCTAGTTGACCTAAACTGCCTTGTTGATTGGGATTGCTAACAGCACCGAGAATTTGGTCAAACAGCCCCATAATTATTTTCCTCCCTTACTTCTCATGCCATAAAGGCGAAAGTGTTGTTGTTATTATGAATAAATTAACTCCGCAATACTAGAAACTTAAGGATGAGAAATTTGTAATTCTTTTGGCGAGCAGGGTTATGAATTATTTTGCAGAGATTAAGTAAATTGGGAATCTCCCGAACTTGCAGCCAATAAGTCTGAAATTTCCAGATTATTACCTTGTAGTTTGAGAGTTCCCAAAAAGTGAATTACTACTACTGCTAGTAAGCAAAATAACCCTTACTAGATGCGCTGACTTCTAACTAAAGTAAGAACTTTTTTTAACTGTGGATTACTCGGCATTGAGGATTTTTGGTACTTTAAAAAATTCCCCTTCTTGTTCAGGCGCGCTGCTGAGGATAGCTTCTCTGTCAGCATAGGGTTGCAGGTTATCTTCTCTGGTGATGTTGCTGACATCAATTGCCCGCGCTGTGGGTGGTACATTACTCACATCTAGTTCATTTAGCTGCTCGACGTAATCTAAAATACTTCCTAGCTGAGTGGTAAATTGCTCTTCTTCTTGGGGTGTCAATTCTAAACGGGCAAGTAGAGCTACTTTGCGGACTTGTTCGCGGTCGATCATATTTTGTTAGTTGTTAGTGGTCAGTTGTGAGCCAGTGACGGGTACGTAGGGGGTTTCCCGCATGTTGGCGTAAGCCTTTCCTGCGGAACGCTACCGCGAACCCGCAAGGGTGCAACTGGCGTTAGCGCAGCGTTAGCGTTCGCGCAGCGTCTCGTAGAGAGGAACGAGCGTCACCCAAAGGGTCAGTTGTCAGTTGTCAAGAACTAATGACTAACGACTAAAAGAATACGTCTATTTGCATCCGTCCAGTGGTTTTTAGCCAGTTTTGGGCTTCTATATAGTTATTGGGAGCCATGCGAATGGCACGAATCCAGTAGTCTGCGGCTTGGTCAAACAGTGCTTCACCACCGTCGTGATCTCCATCTTCTTTGGCTTTTTCGCCTTTGTAATGGTAAATTACGGCGATGTTGTTCAAGGCTTGGGGTAGGCGGGGATTAAGTTCGATCGCCTGGTGATATAGTTCTAGAGCTTTATCATGGTCGCCGTTGCTGGCATAAATTAGCCCCATGTTGTAAAGAATATAACCGCGATCGTTGGTGTCTTCTTCCAATGTGAGAGCTTCTTCGTAATATTCTAGTGCTTCGGCATATTCGCCTTCTGCTTGGGCTGACATCCCATCTCGGTAATAAACAAAGGCTTCTTTCGCTTTTTTATTGGTTGGCAGTATCTTGAGAATTATATCCGCCATCACAGTAAAGGATTTGTCAACAAAGTTATCGTTTTTTTGTGTTCTTGGCATATTTTTTTCTATGGTTGTACCGCTATGTGGGGATTCCTGAGTCCGGACTTCTTCCTGTGGTTCCCCCAATTCCCTACCTAAAGCTAATTTAACTGATTTGGGGAACTATTCTGCCCTGGGATGGGGATAATACATTCTGGGTTGTTGTGTTTTGGGCTATTGACTAAGGTACTAACTGGGTAGGCGGTCATTTCTGAGGCTGGATAGGGAGATAATAAGTGTTGTAATGCTTGGGGCCTTTGCTCTTGGGGATCTAACCACAAATCGTAATCTTGGGGAGCGAGGATGACCGGCATTCGGTCATGAATTGGTTGCAGCAGTTCGTTGGCTGCTGTTGTGACGATTGTACAAGAGGTGATTTCTTCACCAGCCGGTGTTTGCCATTTTTCCCATAATCCTGCAAAGCCAAAGGGTTGACTGTCTTGGAGGCGGAAATAAAAGGGTTGTTTTTTACCTTGCTGTCTTTGCCATTCAAAAAAACCATCAGCTACTACTAAACAGCGTCGCTGCTTGAATGCTGAACGAAAAGAGGGTTTTTCGGCAACAGTTTCGGCTCTGGCGTTGATGAGCTTCGAGGCGATCGCTGGATCTTTAGCCCATGAAGGTATCAAACCCCAGCGTAACCGTTGAAATTCACGTTTATTACTTTCAGGGTTGTGTAAAACTGTCACCACGGTTTGCGTAGGTGCAATGTTATATTGAGCCTCTAAATCCAGGAGTGGCTGGATATGAAAAAACTCAGCTAATGCTTCTGCTGACTGGTTTAAAGTAAATCTTCCACACATATTTAAATTTTATCTCACTGCATCAAATAAAACATCTAAATTCAGAATTAATTAATACTATTATTTTTATTTTTTCAGATAATTAATAACTAAATATGTGAAAATTATAAATCAGAGAATCATCCTGTTCTTTGAAAATAATTTTGTAAGATATTGTATTTTAGACCCTGAATTTGCTATATATTCTGCATCCTAATCTCTACATGGAAAACTTACATTTGTACGATTTTTTACCCTCAGGCAACGGCTATAAAGTCAGGCTTCTATTAACACAAATGGGCATACCATTTGAACGAATAGAAGTCAATATTTTAAAGGGAGAGAGTCGCACACCAGAATTTTTAAGTAAAAATCCTAACGGGAGAATACCAGTTTTAGAAGTTGCACCAGGGAAGTATTTAGCAGAATCAAATGCTATATTGCTTTACCTGAGCGAATACACAGAATTTTTACCGTACGATCGCTATTTAAAAGCCCAGGTAATGCAGTGGTTATTTTTTGAACAATATAGCCATGAACCATATATTGCTACATCACGTTTTTGGGTTTCTATTTTAGGTAAAGCGGAAGAATATCGTACAGCTTTAGAAGAAAAACGTGAACCTGGTTATGCAGCTCTCAAGGTGATGGAAAATCATTTGAAATACCATAATTTTTTCGTAGATGAGCGTTACACAATTGCTGATATTTCTTTATTTGCTTATACCCATGTGGCGGATGAAGGTGGTTTTGATTTAACACAATTTCCAGCTATTCAAGCTTGGATAGAAAGAGTCAAAGCCCAGCCTGGATATATTAGTATTACTCATGAGCCGATGTTATGCTACGATTGGTGACCGGCTAAAGTAATTCGTAATTAAGAACACTAGATGTATTTTGGATTGCTGAGTTAGTATTCGTTATCTTATTGGGGAAAATCGATACTAACTCATAACTAAATTCTATATATCTTTTATCTAGACCTATTTACACTAAATATCTGTGTCAATCTCAATCAGTTTTTGTCTGGAAGATAAACCAGATTTAATTGTGATGTGAGATTTCGGCACAGCAAATTTTTCAGCTAGAAGTTTGATTAACTCTTCATTAGCTTTACCATCTACTGGTGGAGATTTTAAGTGTACAGTTAGACTCCCATCATCTTGCTCGGCAATTTTTTGTTGTTTGGAATTAGGTTTAACCTTAACCTTTTTTTGCATAACCTATGTTTTTTAGTACCAATTGTGTCAGTTGTCAGTTGTTTTGGATCTAGTTTAATACCCCATCTTAAGAGTAGGTGTTTTTTAGGTATCTTCTTGAAAAGTTCTTCCTTTTAGGTAGAACCCAAGACGCACTTTTCGCTTTGCTACTGACTATTAACTACTGACCACTGACAAAACTCCATCCCTTTATGGGTGGAGTTTTTATTTTGAATTTTGAATTTTGTACTCCTGCGGAGAACCCGAAGGATATTTTGAATTGATTTACGGATATCTTCTGCTACCTGCACCAACTACGCCAATTTTGTGGCGATAGGAGAGTTCTGCACCAAACCAACCGGAAATGCTTGTTAGAGTACCGACAATTAGGGAAATTAATAAACCCCAAGGAAGGATTCTAGCTTCAGCGTCGCCTAAGCGGAGGATGAAGTTTACTAGTGACAGAACAAGAAGAGAGACGTTGAGGATCAGGTGCGCCCAACCTGCATTGCGTTTGCGAACACGTTCAATTTTCAAGAAATCACTTAAGCCTATGGCGGCGGCGATCGCACCTCCACCTAAACCCAGTCCAATTAACCACACAGAAGCCCTCGCCCAGAAGTAATCGCGGGTTAACCAATAGCCGAAATCGCTACCCAAGGCGGCTGCTAGGAAAGCTATGGGGAAAATCACACTAAGGGGATGTAGGGGGTGTCCGGCGATCGCTACTGTGCTGGGGACACCCGTATCACGATATTCGCGATCGTCCGTTTCAATCACTGGGGGAATATTTGGAAATGGTGAAGAAGCGGAGGAAGCAGAGGAGGTTGTTTCTGTTGTTTCCATAGATAAGTATCCTAGTTTTCAACTGTGGGTATTTGTTCTACATAAGCTTCTGCTTGCAATGTGAGTTTGCCTGTTTCTGCTGCTAATTGCTGCACTCGCAAGCTCATTCCTTCTAAATCGAAGTTGCTTAAGTTTAAAATTTCGCTCGTTTGTTTTACTAAAGCTTGTGTCAACTCTGGTGATATTTCTTCACTGTCACCATAAGTGACATTCTCCAGCGTTACTGTTGTGCCATTAGCGCTAATATGGGGTTCGGCTGTAAAGGCAACTTGCTGCGGTTCGCTATTTTCTTCTAACAATATACTGGCATTTAGTGAAACTTTTCCCTCACCGGGTAGGCGAAAGTCTATTTGTTGAGGTGTGACTGTTTTTAGTTGCCCATTAATATGGATTTTCTGACTTTGAATTTTGGAGATAATAAACTCAGAATTGAAGGCACGGTTGATATCTGATTCTGTTAAAACAACCCGCGCACTACCAACTGTAGGTTTAGTAAGTTCAATCTTACCAAATGCGGCACTTAAAGGATTAATAGCAACACTATTGACCTGCATTTTCATTTCCTCCACGCGGAGGTCTTTCTGCATAACCAAACCTTCACCATTAATCTCGACTGCATCCACCTGTCCTTGAACTAATTTCAGTGGATCAGTTTTGATGCTCACATCTAAGTTATCTACTTCATCTAATTGGCTAGATAACCCAATTTCTGCCGCTTTATTCAGCGCTTGTTCTCCTAATCCGGGGGAATCCGGCATTATTATTTGATCTCCCAAAATTTAAATATCCTTGAGTCAATTTAGACAACTAAAATAAATTTTTTATCTATCTAGAGATGGAATGAATATTGAATTGTTGTCCGCCTAAAAGTAGAAGTGTATTTTTCTGTAAAAAAATATTTGTTTTCTATCTTGAGTTACGTAGCTAATCGTTCAAAAGAAGGAGGAAAGTCTACAAAGAACTATGTCACTCTGAAAGAAGTTAAGAATCCGACTATTTTTCTGAGGAGAACCTAGAATGGTATCAACTTTAGATGATACGAAGCGTAATGCCATTGCTGAGAAATTAGCAGATGCCAAGCTTCTTCAAGAGTTACTAATTGAAAATGAGGAAAGATTTTTAAGAGAATCAACTGATAATGAAATCTCTAATCGCATTCGTGATTTCCTAGAAGATGACCGGAAAAACTTAGGCATTATAGAGACTGTCATTGTTCAATATGGTATACAAAAAGAACCAAGACAAACAGTCCGCGAAATGGTTGACCAAGTTCGCCAATTAATGCAGGGTTCCCAACTAAATTTCTTTGAAAAAGTAGCTCAACATGAGTTGCTGAAACACAAACAAGTTATGAGCGGTTTGCTGGTTCACAAAGCAGCCCAAAGAGTTGGTGCTGATGTGCTGGCTGCTATTGGCCCCTTAAATACAGTTAACTTTGAGAACCGCGCTCACCAAGAACAACTCAAAGGTATTTTAGAAATTTTGGGGGTTCGTGAACTCACCGGACAAGATGCAGATCAAGGTATTTGGGGACGAGTTCAAGATGCGATCGCTGCTTTTAGTGGTGCAGTCGGTAGCGCAGTTACCCAAGGTTCTGATAAGCAAGATATGAATATCCAAGATGTGATCCGTATGGATCACAATAAGGTAAATATCTTGTTCACAGAACTACAACAAAGCAACGATCCTCAAAAAATCCAAGAGTATTTTGGTCAAATCTACAAGGATTTAACTGCTCACGCTGAAGCGGAAGAAGAAGTAGTTTATCCCAGAGTCCGTTCTTTCTACGGTGAAGGTGACACCCAAGAACTGTACGATGAACAAGCCGAAATGAAGCGCCTGTTAGAGCAAATCAAGGCTATCAGCCCCTCTGCTCCTGAATTCAAAGATAGAGTCAGACAGTTGGCTGATATCGTCATGGATCACGTCCGCCAAGAAGAAAGCACCTTGTTTGCTGCTATTCGCAACAACCTCAGTTCTGAACAAACTGAGCAATGGGCTACCGAATTCAAAGCCGCTAAGAGCAAAATTCAACAAAGATTAGGCGGTCAAGCTACCGGCGCAGGTGTTTAGAACTCAGCACTAGCTACCGCTAACATAATTGTTTTTGTTGCCCGCCCACTCCTTGCTTTATGGAGTGGGCGGGCTGTTTTGTTGATCATTGGGGCAGTCGATAGTTGCTTCTAAACTTATAATCAAAACAACATGGTCTCAGGAAATTGACATCATGACTTATATCTCCCCAAAAACACTTACTTGTGAAGATTTTCTCTGTCAATACCGAGACAATTCTCGTTATGAGTTAGCAGATGGAGAATTAATTGATATGGAACCCAATGGCCCCCACGAAACGGTGAGTGGCAAGTTGGCAACTCATGTCTGGACTGCAACTTCGTTTAGATGACATTTTGCCTCGTTAAATGCAATTTTTCCAGTGCGATTCTCGTCAACATTGCAAAAAATCTGTGAAGGCGATCGCTCTTGGCGGTTCCTATGAATGATAATTTTAAGCATTGGGAACCCTTAACAATCGAAGTTTATGAACGCAGCCGACGATAAAACCATTGTTCGTGAGTATTTCAATTCCACGGGGTTTGACCGATGGAAACGCATTTATGGCGATGGCGAAGTCAACAAAGTCCAACTCGACATCCGCAACGGTCATCAGCAAACGGTGGATAGTGTCATCGGCTGGCTAAAAAATGACGGCAATTTAGCGGAGTTATCAATTTGTGACGCTGGCTGTGGCGTGGGTAGTCTCAGCATTCCCCTAGCGACAGAGGGCGCTAAAGTCTACGCCAGCGACATTTCCGAGAAAATGGTAGAAGAAGGCAAGCAACGAGCCTTAGAAACCTTGGGAAATGCTGAAAATCCGACCTTTGCTGTGCAGGATCTAGAATCCTTGAGTGGTAGTTATCACACTGTGATTTGCTTGGATGTACTAATTCACTACCCCCAAGAAAAAGCTGATGAAATGATTTCTCACCTCTGTTCTTTGGCACAGTCTAGAATCATTCTCAGTTTTGCACCCAAAACCTGCGCCTTGACTTTACTTAAGAAAATTGGCAGTTTCTTTCCTGGCCCAAGTAAAACCACCCGCGCCTATCTACACCGTGAAGCCGATGTCATCAAAATTTTAGAAAGCAACGGCTTTGCTATTCAAAGAAAAGAGTTTACTAAAACTCGCTTCTACTTCTCCCGCATATTAGAAGCAACACGCCCTTGAATTAGAGATTGGGGGCAGGGAGCAGGGGAGCAGGGGGCAGGGGAGGCAGGGGAGGCAGGGGGAGAACTTACTCCAAGATTTTCGCCCAAGCCCCAATCCCCAATTCCCAGTCCCCAATCCCCATTACCCAATTCCCAATCCCCAATGCGTAAATTTATCATCGATACAGATACCGCCTCAGATGATGCTGTCGCGCTGATTATGGCGCATCACTGGCCGGATGTGGAAATTGTGGCGGTAACAATTGTCAATGGTAACGTCCCTGTTGAGCAGGGAGTCAAGAACGCTTTATACACAATTGAAGTATGCAGCGCCTCCACACCTGTATATGTCGGCTGTGCCAAGCCGATGCTACGGGAATCTCGTTATGCTGATTGGTTTCACGGCAAAGATGGTATGGGTAATATGTACTACCCAGAAGCAAAAAGCAAGCCAGAATTAGCACACGCTACTGATGCAATTATTGAGATTATCAAACAATACCCTGGTGAAATTACTTTGGTGACGCTGGGGCCGTTGACAAATATTGCTACCGCATTGCTAAAAGCGCCGGATATTGCCCAACTAGTTCAGCGTTGCGTGATTATGGGTGGTGCAGCGAATACAGTGGGTAATGTGACACCTGCGGCCGAATACAACATTTGGGTAGACCCGGAAGCCGCCAAGATTGTCTTTCATAGTGGAATGCCGATGGAGATGGTCGGTTGGGAGTTGAGCCGTCACGATGCGGCGTTGACTTTTGCAGAAGTAGAAACCGTGATGAATTTCGGCACAGACAGGGCGCGTTTAGCGATGGAGTGTAACAAGACAGCTTTGGATGTTGCCATGAAAAGGCAAGGTGCTGTTGGTCTTACCTTAGCTGATCCTGTAGCGATCGCAGTTGCGCTTGATCCAGATATTGTTACACGTCAAGGAAAATACTTTGTAGATGTGGAAATTACGAGCGAACTAACTAGAGGTGCTACAGTCGTTGATGAGCTAGGAGTGCTAAATAAAAAGCCAAATATGAATGTAATTTGGGCAATAAATGTGATGCGATGGAAAGAAATTTTGTATTTTTGTTTACACTAGTCTGAATTGGAGTAGGGAAAGATTACACCAACTCCCTTTAATTTTGTAGTGCTTGCGCTTCCCGTAGGATATTTTGAATTTTGAATTTTGTACTCCTGCGGAGAACCCGAAGGGAATTTTGAATTGTTACTGGAACCTTTGGCAAAGTGAGGTTAAAATCACAAGCAAGGTGTAAATCTGGAGTGGAACATGAAGACTGCTGAAAAGTTAGCTACAGGTTGGCTATTAACACTCGGATTCATGTTTTTGACGGTATCTGTCTCTGCGATAATTCAAAGAAATACGATGCTCAAGCCCATCGCCACGGGTGAAAATGAAGAGTTGGTACAGGAGTACGTGAACAGAGATGCTCTTAATGCCCTGGATAATACTGCTACCCAAGGTGTAATTTTCGGCGTACCCACGATGATTTTGGGGGTATGGTTGGGTGTGGGAATGTATTTACAAAACAAAAACTCTAAAAAGGCTCTTCAACAACAATTAAGCGATCGCCTACAATCGGTTTTTTATCAGATGATTCAAGAAAATCAAGGACGCATCACAGTTTTAGGTTTTGCGATGCAGTCACAACTACCTGCAACCGTTGCTAGAGAATATTTAGACTATAAAGCTAAAGAATTCAACGCTAATTTTAAAGTCAATGAGGAAGGCTCGGTATCATATCATTTTGATGTCTAATTCCCCATCTAATGACGCAGATTTTTGTTAGCATAGCTGCCATTTTAGGCGGTTTGTCCGTTGCCGCCGGGGCTTTCGCTTCCCATGCCCTGCGAGAAAGAATTAGTGAGCGATCGCTAGAAATCTTCGACACTGGCGCTCGCTACCAAATGTATCATGCCCTTGCGCTTTTGTTCGTAGCTGTCCTCATCAGTCGCACCCCAAACCCACCCACCACCTTGTTAGCTAGTGGATGGTTATTCATCATCGGTGTGGCAATTTTTTCTGGCAGCCTGTATGCCCTCAGTTTAACTGGAGTTAAAATCTTAGGGGCAATCACTCCCCTCGGCGGTGTCGCCTTTTTGCTTGGCTGGGGCGCGTTAGCTGTTGCCGCTTTTAGTTTAAAGTTTTAACTGTGCAGTCTCTCAAATTTGAATAGTGCTGAGTAGTTTTAGGGAACAACAAAAAATAAATTATCCGAAATTCATGGTTTAGTAGGGTGCGTCAGTGCCATAGAATCTAACTATACTCAGAAATTATTCATACTGACGCACACTACATTTTGGATATTTTTTTATCTGGAAGTCCCTTACCTCACTCAGGGCTGAGTGAGGTAAGATACCACTTCTACAGCTTAGTTTTTGTCATTTGGTCGTTGAATAATTGTCTCCACAACCCGCCGCTTACCTTTCGGGTCTATCCCTACCAAGCGCACATACTCACCCTCATAATCAACTAAGCAAGCCTCTAGTGTTGAAATAGCATCTGACTCTGCATCAATATGCAGAGTACCGCAACTTTGCCAAGAACCCGTGCGGAAGCGGCGTGCATCTACGTGTTCAAAAGTAATTTTGTGACCTTGAGACAAGATTTGCCGGATTTGTTCTTGGGTTTCTAAACTCAAATGAGTATTAGATGTCTCTCGCTTGTGAGAACTATTATTGACTGGCTGAATCATGGGCGCTTCAGGCGGTGGCGCTGCTTGATAACCCCTCCCGCGATTCAATCGATTATACTCATCCACTAGCTGAGAATTGTCTACCCGTTGTTGTTCACCCAACACCAAGTTACCAGACTCGATCAAATGAGCAAGGCTGAAATCTGGCTTTTTAAATTCTGGCGGCGCTTCTACGCTGTTCACAACACGTAGAGATATACGTTCAAACCCAACTTGATGGATAAAGTCGCGGATTTGTTCGTCGTAAATTCGAGAACGTAAAGCGCTAAAAAAGTCAATCGATTGCTTGGGGAAAGTATCAACTAATTGTTCAATTTCTCGTTTTGAGAGTCCATCCTCAGCAAAAATCCCCCCGACAATTCCCACCTTATCATCGCGGTTGGGTTCCCAATAGAATTTCTCCATCCGTCCATCCCGAATCAATGGTGCGTAGAGAGTAGAAAAATCATTACCTGTCACGATAATGGGGACACGCCGTATCGGGTTGGAATCATAACTACCGGGTAACTGTACATCTGTGGGATTATCGGCAATATTCATCAGTGTGGCATTTACCAACTGAGTATTTACAGTATATTGCGTACCTTCATCAAAGCGTCCTGCACCTGCATCTAAATCGTTAATCATCAGCACGCACATTTTACCCCGCACTTTAATCAGTTCTGCCGTTTCCCGATAGCGCAGCCGAATCAACCGGGCTGGGTCTCCCGCATCGGGACTTTCCAATTCACCGCCGGAGATGAGTGTGACTTCAATACCCATCTTCTCAAAAGCTAACTCACACTGAAAGGTTTTCCCTTCTCCTTTACGTCCATGAATCCCTAAAATTAAGGGAACTCGCACACCAGGAATATTTAAAAAGTTTTTGGTGATGTGAACAGCAAGTTTATCCAGAAAGCGCGGAGCGATATAATAACTCATAAAATTTATGACTGGTGATGCTTCAATAATTAATGCTAAGTTTTTTTGGTATCTATTGTTGATTAATCTTTTGGTAGATATCCATACTCACTACCACAAACGCTGTATAGCTTCAATTACATCAGGTAAGTGTTGAGATGCTTCGGACAAAGTAATTTGTGTCATGATTTTTACCTGTTATCTCTACATAGATGTTAACAAAAACGCTTTGACAGTTGTTGTACAAATATCTCATGTTCTGGAAAGTTTAAGCCTTGTCGTAGCACAGCTAAAACTTGTGTTATTTGGCGTTGCTGAATTGAGGTATGAAAATTAAAAATTCCATTTCTCAAACTCTTACTCTTTGCGCCTCTGCGCCTCTGCGTGAGACAAAAATCATCCCACTAATCAGCAACGCCTGTTATTTCTCCAGTTAATAATGCAGCAGTATCTAACCATAACCCAGGAAAAACAAAACTTTTGATGATACCGTTTGTATCTGAAGCTGTCATGGACACAAGCATCAAAGGAGTGTTACTGCATTTAGTATATATCAAGGATTTTTATCTAAACCAATTTAACCAAGCGTCCCAATTCTCTACAATTCTGGCAAATTCTCCATAACCTCCAGCTTGGGGATGCACACCATCATTAGCCTTAGCTTCATGTAGCCAAACACTTGGTTTTTCTAATAATGGAAAAACATCTAAATAAGGCACATCCAAATCTTGACAAACTAAAGCTAGCTGTTGAGATAAATCAATAGTTCTTCGTCTTCTTCCTGGGTCTTGCTGTTCTATATATGGTGCTGGACTAATCATTAAAACAGGATATAACTTTTTCGCTTGAGTTAAAATTTCTCGTGTATTTTTGATAGATTCAGCAATACTCACACGAGGTTTACCATTTTCTAGAGTTGTATCGTTTAATCCAAAAGAGAATACAACTCTTCCATCATATTCCTTCGGTAATCGTAGCGATACTTCTTGTAACCAACGCTTGGCTATATCACTGCTGGTATCTCGCCTAATACCTAAATTATAGTAGGTAATATCGTAACCTTTTTTATTAGCATTAACGCATACTCTACCTGTCCAACCAAGATACTCAGGGTCACCAGTACCATTAACGAAAGAGTCGCCAACAAAACAAATTCTGATTTGAGGTTTAGATTGTTTCGTCACTATATCTCCTGTGGGTAAACTGTGGTGCATCTGACTTGCACATTCTTTCCTGTTAGCCGTTAACTACTGATACCAATTCTCTATGAAGTTGCGCCGAATAAATGATGTAGAGACGTTGTATGCAACGTCTCTACAGTACAGAATAAAGAGCATCTATGGCTACGCCAGACAAGCTACATCAAGAAACGGTATTACACCCTCACACCCCTATACCCTCACACTAAACCTGTTATAAAAAAAGAGAGGTAAACTCATCTACCTCTCCTTAACGGATAAATTATTTAAACCAAATCAGCTTTTAGTATCTGCTGGGTTTGTGAACGATGAAGCTGAGGACTTGGCACTGCTTGATGTTGTCAAATCCTACAACACGGATGTAGTGACCAGGATATTGAGAACGGCAAGCTTGAACTTCACCCAAAACTTCACGAGATGTTTTAGCGCCGAACAAAGGTAGCTTCCACAGTGTCCAGTAAAATTCGGTAGGTTCAGAAGCTTCGTTGAACTCAACGGCTGGAATGTAGCCTTGGCTCAAAATGTACTGGACTTGCTTTTCGATTTGAACGTCGGTGAGGGGGGGTAAGTAAGAAAGGGTTTCGTAACGACGCTCTTTTGGTAAGGTTTGCATAGCTGGTGATAATTGGTTGCTATTGGAAAATAAGTACTTATGCTGGCCTAACTGGATTAATGATCCCAGTCAGTATCGGAAATTGTCTGCTGTTCTGATTCAGGACTGGGGTTGGATAAACTCAGATGCGTCATGCGTTCTAGATGCTGGCGGCGTTGTTCCATATTTGCTTGCTGAATACCGCTACGAACCATTTCGGGTAAGAATTCGGCTACTTCTTCAGCTATATGTTCTCTCACAGTCATAATCCGCAAGGCTAAATCTGGCTGTTCTCGGAAAAGTTCTTTAACATAAGCTTCTCCGTCCTGAACTTTGCCGACAGAAAAAGTATGCAGCCATAATGCTAACGGTGGATTCGTTTCGCCTAGCTGTGCCAACACAGTCATTAGCGCCTGATAAGTCAGGTAGCTTTGGAGAGTTTTGGCTGTATCTTTCGCTATTTGCTTGAGATTCATGCTTGACCCAGCCCTTTAAAAGGATGAAGTTTAAAGAATGTAAGGATGAAAGGTATTTTTCATTTAACCTTCATCCTTGCACCTTCAGCCTTTATCAGACGGTATCCATTGCCTCAAACTCGAACTTGATTTCTTTCCACAGTTCGCAAGCGACAGCCAATTCAGGAGACCACTTAGCAGCTTCACGGATAACGTCGTTACCTTCACGAGCCAAGTTACGACCTTCGTTACGCGCTTGGACGCAAGCTTCCAAAGCTACACGGTTAGCGGTTGCACCAGGAGCGTTACCCCAGGGGTGTCCGAGTGTACCACCACCAAATTGCAGTACGGAGTCATCACCGAAGATTTCTACCAATGCGGGCATATGCCATACGTGGATACCACCGGAAGCAACTGCCATTACACCAGGTAAAGAAGCCCAGTCTTGGGTAAAGTAGATACCGCGAGACTTGTCTTGTTCAACGTAGTTTTCACGCAATAGGTCAACGAAGCCCATTGTGATACCGCGTTCACCTTCCAATTTACCTACTACGGTACCGGTGTGGATGTGGTCACCACCAGATAGACGTAGGGCTTTAGCTAATACACGGAAGTGGATACCGTGGTTCTTTTGACGGTCGATTACTGCGTGCATCGCGCGGTGGATGTGCAGTAGAACGCCGTTGTCACGACACCAACGAGCCAAGGTGGTGTTAGCGGTGAAACCTGCTGTTAGGTAGTCGTGCATGATGATGGGCTGATTGAGTTCTTTAGCGTACTCAGCCCGCTTCAACATTTCTTCACAGGTAGGAGCTGTCACGTTGAGGTAGTGACCTTTGATTTCGCCTGTTTCTGCTTGTGCTTTGCTGATAGCATCAGACACAAACAGGAAGCGATCGCGCCATCTTTGGAATGGTGCAGAGTTGATGTTTTCGTCGTCTTTGGTGAAGTCCAAACCACCGCGCAAACACTCGTATACAGCGCGTCCGTAGTTCTTAGCAGACAGACCTAATTTTGGTTTGATGGTACAACCCAACAAAGGACGACCATATTTGTTTAATTTGTCACGCTCAACTTGGATACCGTGAGGAGGGCCTTGGAAAGTTTTGATGTAAGCAACAGGAAAGCGAATGTCTTCCAAACGCAATGCGCGTAATGCTTTAAAACCAAATACGTTACCTACAATTGAGGTTAAAACGTTGGTGATGGAGCCTTCTTCAAACAGATCCAAAGGATAAGCGATGTAGGCAATGAATTGGTTGTCTTCGCCAGGTACTGGTTCGATATCGTAGCAACGACCTTTGTAACGATCTAGATCGGTTAACAGGTCTGTCCATACGGTCGTCCAAGTACCAGTAGAAGACTCAGCCGCTACAGCCGCAGCCGCTTCCTCAAAGGGAACTCCGGGCTGGGGTGTAACACGGAACGCCGCCAGAATATCTGTATCTTTAGGTGTGTAATCAGGTGTGTAATAAGTTAGTCTGTAATCTTGAACCCCGGCTTTATACCCAGATTTTGTCTGAGTCTTCGTTTGAGCGTAAGACATATCTATCCTTCCAAGATGTCACTCTTTTTACTTATCAAATCACGTTTTGGTACAATTTAATCTCACAATTGCTCTACCTCCCCATCAGCTAGGAGAAAAACAGGAACAATCTTTTGGTAGAGGTTAGCGATTTTTCTGCAATTAACACTTAGCTTTAGTGGTAATCCTCTTCACCAGTGTCTTACTCATCTAGGAGTGCATAAATTAACGCTTTTATTTTTTCCTCTTGCCATAGTTAAAAAATTCTTTTTTTATCTGTTCTTCTCACCCACTAAATTGCTTTTATCCCTTCACGACCTTCGCGGTTTACGGAAAGTATGAGATGATTCCCCTATATTTCGGGGTATTTAACGAATTGGGTTAGTTTTCACACATTCCCGCTTCTGCGCTCTTGCAGACCTCCTTTATTGACAGGAGACGAGCTAAGAGCCAATTTACTTTAGGGATATTTAGTAGAGTAATCAGCGCAAGATGAAAAAATCGCACACCACGTAATTTGTAACTTGTCTCACAATATATCAAGAAATGGCATAAGTTATTCTTTGAAACTTCTTAACTTACATATTTAAATTTGTTATTACATAAAGTTTTAAACGTTTTGTTAACAATGGGTTACAAAATGTATCAATGACTGTATATGAGTCATTGGTCATTAGTCATTAGTATTCTTCTTTGCTTCCCCTGCTTCTTTGCTTCCCCTGCTCCCCTGCTCCCCTGCTTCTTTGCTTCCCCTGCTCCTCTGCTCCTCTGCCTTTTCCCAATCCCCAGTCCCTATCTGTTTAAAAAATGCTAACTAAGGGAAGACTGAGATTAACCTTTGGTCAGTTTCGCTAATGACTGGAGGTGCTGTCTCTAAAGGAAATGTCATCGTGGGATTATTTCGCAAGCGTATTAGTTTACTGATTACTTCTATATTGTTGGGGTCGATAAGTCTGCCGAGTATGAACGTTGTTGGTATTGGTAGTTTGGCGAGGGCAGAAAAAGCTGCGACTAATGCACCATCACCAACAACTCCTGATATTAAACCATCCGAATTAAAGCCGGCTTATCCTCCATCTGCACCACCCCCACGGGTAGACCCCTTGCCTGATGAACGGGATATACAGGAACGCGCAGTAGAAATTGATTATCGCGTGAGTAACTTATTAGGAGATTTCGCTGGTAATCTCTGGGTGGGTTCTTGGCGGGGATTATCGCGGATTGACCCGAAAACAGGTAAGATTTTAGCCCGTGTTAGTTTACCCAATGTTGCCATTGGTGCTTTAGCACAAGATAAAGTCGGTCGTTTGTGGGTGGGAACTTATGAAGGACTGATGAGAGTAGAACCCCGCACTAATGAAATTTCAGCGCAGAATTTGTTTTTGCCTTCCAAGCGGGTGTTATCACTGTTAACTGATAAGCGGGGTTATCTGTGGGTGGGAACTGACAATGGTTTAGCCTTAGTTAGTCCTGACCAAGGTTTAATTATGACGACCGTCAAAAATTTGCCTGGTGTGAGTGGCAACACCTTAACTTTAGATGCTGATGGTCAACTCTGGGCGGGAACTCTAGATGGAGTTGTGAGGATTAATACAGCCAGTGCTTTGATTATGAAGCGAATCAACGATTTACCTGGTACTACAGTGCAAGCCTTAGCTATTAGTCCAGAAGGTTTAATTTGGGCAGGAATGCCGAATAATTTGCTGGTAATTAACCCGAAAACTGGCATAGTACTGAGGTCTGTGGCTCGCTTGCGGGGTAAAAACGTGACAGCCGTGCGCTTTGCTAAAGATGGTAGTGTTTGGGTAGGTACTCACAATGGTTTGCTACGGTTAAATCCCAATACAGGTGCTGTACTAGATGAAGTTGCCGGACTTCCTTCTAGTCGAGTTTTGTCCCTTGTGCCTGATGTCGCCAACAAATTATGGATTGGTACTAGTGAAGGTCTGGCTTGGTTAATGCCCAAAATGGACAAAGCAACAGCTCATTTGGCTTTTAGTCGCCTTGTGAAATGAGGGATTGGGGAAGGTGGGGTCCCCTCTGGGGATAAGGGGTAATGGGGATTGAGAACCAGAAATTGGTAATGTTAATGTAGCCTCTAAGCTTTAAATTTAGCTTCTACTCCCCACTCCCTAGAAAAAATGCCAGTCACTACCCAGCAATTAATCCAGTGGAAACAACAAGGACGCTCAATTGTGGCGTTGACGGCTTGGGATTATACGATCGCCCAAATTCTCGATGCTGCTGGTGTAGACTTAATTCTCGTGGGTGACTCGATGGCGGTAATGTTGGGTTATAAAACCACGCTGCCAATTACATTAGAGGAGATGTTACACCACGCTAAAGCAGTTTGTCGTGGTGTGCAGCGGGCTTTAGTTGTGGTTGATTTACCATTTTTGACTTATCAAGAAAGTATTCCACAGGCAATCAACTCGGCTGGGCGCATATTAAAGGAAACAGGCGCTCAGGCAGTTAAATTAGAAGGTGGCTATCCGGCAATGGTAGAAACTATTACCCGTTTGGTACAAGCGGGGATACCAGTGATGGGTCATGTAGGTTTGACACCCCAATCAGTTCATCAATTGGGGTTGCGTCAACAAGGTAAGACCCAGGAAACAGCTCAGAGAATTTTAAACGAAGCGATCGCACTTGAACAAGCGGGTGTATTTTCTATAGTGTTAGAGCATATCCCCGCAGATTTGGCAATGCAGATTACACAAAAACTTAGTATTCCCACCATCGGTATCGGTGCGGGTTCCCATTGCGACGGTCAAGTTTTAGTGACTTCTGATGTATTGGGTTTATCGGAAAGACAACCACCCTTTGCTAAGGTTTATACGAATTTGCGCGCAACAATTACTAAAGCTGTACAAGATTACGCTGCGGAAGTACGCGATCGCCAGTTCCCAGAATAGAGAACAGCGATCGCTTCAAGGGTAAGTTCTATAGCTGTCACCAGTAGTATTAGGACATCAATAGATGATACAACCTAGTAGTTCACCAACCCAAAATTGCTGGGCTAGGGGAAGCAGGGGGAGCAGGGGAAGCAGGGGGAGAAAGAGATTTTTTTTGCTGCTATTAACCTTGCAAAGTTCTCTTGGCAGACTACTAGACACAAAAAGAATTTTCACCCAGTCCCCAATCCCCAGTCCCCAATCCCCAGTCCCCAGTCCCCAGTCCCCAGCTATATCTTACTGGCGTAAATTAGCTGGGACTTGTTCTGGAACAACCCAATAGTAGATAGTTCTGCCATCTACTTGTAATGTCTTCTCTGGCTTCCATTCACCCATATCAAAAGCGTGGGAGACAATGCGAGTACCGGGTTTAAGTTGTTTAAGAAGGATAGGACGCAATTTGAGATTGATATCGGGTAGAAGGTAGAGGGTAACTACAGTAGCGTCACTAAAATCAGTCTTGAATAAGTCTTGCTGAACAAATTTTACGCGATCGCTGACTCCTGCTTTCTGAGCATTTTCGTTAGCTTCTTGAATCCGTTCGGGATTAATATCTATACCAGTACCCCGTGTGCCAAATTTTTGGGCGGCTGTATTGACAATGCGTCCATCACCACTACCTAAGTCGTAAAGTACGTCATTTTTACCTACCTGTGCCACTTGCAACATGGCATCTACCACAACCTGTGGTGTCGGCACATAAGGCACATCCGCAGGACGTTCTTGCGGTTGGGTTGTTGGAGCTTGTGCTTGAGTTTCTGTTTGACCTGTTAAAGTAGGTGCATTAGTTTCTGTCTGTGCTTCCAAATCGGTTTGTTGTGGCGTACAGCCAGCTAATCCCAGGCTCACAACACTAACACCTGTAACAACCGATAGTAAAATCTTTTGCAACTTCATAATTTCTCCTAGTTAATTGTGAATTTCTAAGCCTTACCTTGGCGGTAGCGATTCCAGAACAATATGGGGATACCTGCTATCACCACCAAAACACCGACTACAGCACCCACGTTTGTATAAACCACACTGGAATATAGTAGGTAGCCACAAACAGCACAAAAGAGTAGTGGGGTAACAGGATAAAAAGGCACACGGAATGGGCGCAGTATATGTGGTTCCTTCCGGCGCAATATTAGTAGTGATATGCCAGAAAGTAGAAAGAAAAACCAAAACACGGGTGCGGTATAGTCCACCATTGTTTCAAACCCTTTACGGGTGAATGTACCTAATAGCACTAAGGCGAGAGCGATCGCCCCTTGGACTAATAAGGCAGTCCCAGGAGTACTGGGGAGTTGTCGCCAGCTACCCATGAAGCCAAACAGAGTGAAATCTTGTCCTAAGGCATAGTTAGTACGTGCGCCAGTAAAAATAGTGGCGTTGATTGCCCCTAGAGTACAAATGGCAATCAAGACGCTAATAAATAAAGCTCCTGGTGTACCCCAAATAGTACGCATTAAATCTGCCGCGACTGCCGATGAGTCCGCCATGTTAGCTAATCCCAAACCTCGTAGGTAAGCTAGATTGATTAGCAAGTAAATTGCGGTGATAATGCCAATACTCCACACTAGCGATCGCACTATATTCCGTTGTCTATTTTGTATCTCTGCGGAAATATACGCCGCCTCATTCCAACCACCATAGGAAAGTAGCACAAACACCATTGCTAGTCCCCAACTCCCTGGAGGAGTAGATTCTATCGGAGCTACAGAATTGGCAGTGGCACCCAATCCGAATACTACCACTAGCAGCAAACCCAGGACTTTGGCTACCGTTAGTAAGTTTTGCGTCCACTTTCCCTGTTGCAAACCCACTATATTCAAGATTGTTAACAGCACAATCACCACTGTGGCATACACAGATGATGAAAATGTGCCGAGCCGCAAAATTTCCGAGGCGTAATCGCCAAAGACAAATGCAAGCAGGGCAATAGAACCAGTTTGAATCACTGTCAGTCTTGCCCAGGCAAATAGAAAGGCAATTTTTTGTCCAAATGCTCGCTTTAAGTAATAGTAGACTCCACCAACATTAGGGTAAGTCGTCGCCAACTCTGCGTAACACAATGCACCGACGATAGATACTAGGCCACCAGCTAGCCACAATAACAGTACAGCAATATCACTGCCTGCTTGGCTAGCTACCAGCGCAGGGGTTTGAAAAATACCTGCACCAATGACAATCCCGACAATGAGAGCAACCGCGTCTGATAGTGTTAATAATGGCTTGGGTGCAGCTGCACCAGTCGTCTGTATTTGCTCTAGCGAACTGTAATCTGTATGTCTACTCACATTGCTTCCTCATAGTTGTTTGCACTGAATCAAAAGGAAAGTCAGGAGGCAGATGGGTATTAAACTCTTTAATTGGCCATGAATGATATTGGGTAGTTATTTATATGGGCATAATATGGGCATAAAAAAATGACTGCTTTTGAGTCACAGATTCAGATTGTCATCAATAAATGTGAAGAAAAAGTGACAAATATGACGCTAACTCTGATTAATCACATTAAGCGATACCAAATGCTTGATAATTTTTATGTGTTAGCACTATATAAAAACTCCACAAAGCGATGGATATGCAGTTAGGTTTGAGGACTATAAACTGACTAAATTAATATGATTTACTAGTTATTTATTGAAGTAATCTATAGGAATATAATTTGACTATTAAAAATCTCTAAGTATCCGTAGAGCGATGCCCACCTACTTGTATTTCCAAAATCAAATCAAATTCTTATAGTCATATAGGAATCCGAATTGATTTCTCAACAATTCTCAGGATTTGTAGGGTGGGCATTGCCCATCGGCTCATGGTCATGGTAGTCCTATAGATCATGGGTAAGTACTTATTCTCCATAACCAATGACCAATTACCCATTACCACATCCGCAGAATATATTCCCAGAATTAACAATTTTGATGATGAGAGTATTTTAACCTAGAAAAAAAGATAATAAATATTAAATTTATTGAAAACAATCTGCATTAATGATGCCTAAGATAAGAGCTTATATAGCTTATCTGTTAAGCCTTACAACCTTAATTGAATATCATTTCAAATAAAACATTAAAAAAATATGAATTACATTTTTACCTGAAAAAAAATGATATGTTGGATACAGAATTGAATTTCGCACGTATCTGGAGTAGTACAACGTAATCTACTCCAGTTTTTCCCTCCCAAATCCCTTGCAAATAATGACTTTCAGCAAGATTTCAGGAGAGAATGAGTACAAAATTGTATAGTTAACAATTAGCCCAAACAGCCCTTGAATACTTGCTGTAGTTGGGTTACAAATGAGTACAATCAGCTCCTGAACCCCTTTCCATAAATACTCGTACCCCAACTAGAAAATACTAGAACCCCTACCTGGAAAAAATTTTAAAAATTCTCAAAACGTCCTTGAAATCATCATTTGAGATTTTGAGTATAACTGTAATAAATCCAATAAATTCTATTCCAGAGATACAAACTGTAATAGTCGAAGACGACTGCTATAAATCTTATATCGCCAATCACTTAACGCTTCTACATAAAACGCAAGCAAAAAGTGAGTGGAGGGATGAGATAGCACCATGCCATCTGGAATAGAAGTCGCGCGCCAGTTGCTACAAGTCGGGGAACCCGCCCAACGCCCTGGCTTGGCTGTAAACACATTCTACCAAGACACCAAGTTGACACACACCAGCCAAAACCAAGGACTTTATAGCCTGCCCTACTCAGCGAAGCCGCTACAGGCAATGTGGCAGACGCGACTTCAATTCTTCGGGCAAACACAATCAGCAACGGCATCTCCCACAGTGGCAGCTAGTCCACCGACATTTGCGAAATTCAATGACACCACCAGTTACAGGCTCTTCCGTTACTGAATCGACACCTACCAAAGCAAAATCAGGTGGTTGCGGATGCGACACCAGCACCACCGTGGAAATGGACGAAAAGCTCCAAGAACGTATTGCTAAACATCCCTGCTACAGCGAAGAAGCTCACCACCATTACGCGAGAATGCACGTTGCTGTTGCACCTGCTTGCAACATTCAATGCAACTACTGCAACCGAAAATATGACTGCGCTAACGAAAGCCGTCCTGGCGTAGTTAGTGAATTACTCACACCAGAAGAAGCAGCACACAAAGTCTTAGTAATTGCAGGCAAAATTCCCCAAATGACAGTTCTGGGAATTGCTGGCCCTGGCGATCCTCTGGCGAACCCAGAAAAGACTTTCCGCACCTTTGAATTGATTGCAGACAAAGCCCCAGATATTAAGCTGTGTCTATCAACCAATGGTTTGATGCTGCCGGAATATGTCGATCGCATTAAACAACTAAATATCGACCACGTTACTATTACCCTAAATACTATTGATCCAGAAATCGGCGCACAGATTTATTCTTGGGTTCACTACAAACGCAGACGTTATAGAGGTGCGGAAGGCGCGAGAATTCTCTTGGAAAAACAGATGGAAGGCTTACAAGCTCTCAGAGAAGCTGATATCTTGTGTAAAGTCAATTCTGTGATGATTCCCGGCATTAACGACCAACATCTAGTTGAAGTCAACAAGATGATTCGGGAACAAGGTGCATTCTTGCACAACATTATGCCTTTGATTTCTGCACCAGAACACGGTACACACTTTGGCTTAACTGGTCAACGGGGACCTTCACAAAAAGAACTGAAGTCAGTGCAAGACCAATGTTCTGGCAACATGAAAATGATGCGCCATTGCCGCCAGTGTCGTGCTGATGCTGTAGGCTTGTTAGGAGAAGACCGCAGCCAGGAATTTACCAAAGATAAATTCCTCGAAATGGCTCCAGAATATGACTTTGACAAACGTCAAGAAGTCCACGAAGGTATTGAGAAATTTAGAGTAGAACTAAAAGTAGCCAAAGAAAAAGTACTAGCTGGCAAAGAAAAAACAGCTAGCAATCCTAAAATCTTAGTTGCAATAGCCACCAAAGGCGGCGGATTAGTTAACCAACACTTCGGCCATGCCAAGGAATTTCAGGTTTACGAAGTAGACGGTAGTGAAGTTCGCTTCGTCAGTCACCGCAAGGTTGATCATTATTGTCAAGGTGGATACGGCGAAGAAGCCACATTTGACAATATTGTTAAAACTATCGCAGATTGTAAAGCAGTTTTGGTTTCCAAGATTGGCGAATCTCCCAAAGAAAAACTGCTCCAAGCCGGTATACAGACTGTTGAAGCTTACGACGTGATTGAGAAGGTTGCTTTAGAGTTTTACGAGCAATGGAATAAGGGCTAATGAGTAATAGGTAATGGGTAATAGGTAATGGAGAGAAAACAATCATCAATTACCAATTACCAATTACCAATTACCAATCCCCACTCATCCAATCAACAAGGAGAATAATCATGGCTTACACAATTACTAGCCAATGTATTTCCTGCAAGCTCTGTTCGTCTGTATGCCCCACTGGTGCAATTAAGGTCGCCGAAGACGGACAGCACTGGATTGACCAAGCACTGTGTACAAATTGCGTTGATAGCGTTCACACCGTACCTCAATGTAAAGCTGGCTGTCCCACTTGCGATGGTTGCGTTAAAGTACCTAGCGATTATTGGGAAGGCTGGTTTGCTAACTACAACCGAGTTATAGCGAAATTGACAAAAAAACAAGACTATTGGGAACGTTGGTTTAATTGTTATTCTCAGAAATTTTCCGAACAAATTCAAAAGCATCAGGGTGAAATCTTAGGGGTATAAAGATGAGTGTTATTTATCTCGATAATAATGCTACCACTAAGGTAGATCCAGAGGTTGTAGAGGCAATCATGCCTTACCTGACCGATTATTACGGCAATCCTTCCAGTATGCACACCTTTGGTGGACAACTGGGAAAGGCAGTGAGAACAGCGAGAGAACAAGTTGCTGCCCTGTTGGGAGCCGATGAATCAGAAATTGTTTTTACGAGTTGCGGAACCGAGGGTGATAATGCTGCCATTCGTGCCGCATTGTTAGCCCAACCGGAAAAACGCCACATCATTACAACCCAGGTTGAACACCCCGCAGTCTTAAATGTCTGCAAACAATTAGAAACCCAAGGCTACACTGTTACCTATCTTTCGGTAAATGGTCACGGGCAATTGGATCTAGATGAACTAGAAGCCTCGCTGACAGGTAACACCGCCCTGGTGACAATTATGTATGCGAACAACGAAACCGGGACTGTATTCCCAATCGAAGAGATTGGGAAACGAGTTAAGGAACGTGGCGCAATTTTCCATGTGGATGCGGTGCAAGCAGTAGGTAAGATACCTCTGAATATGAAGACCAGCACCATCGATATGTTAACCATATCTGGTCACAAAATCCACGCACCCAAGGGTATTGGCGCTTTGTATGTGCGTCGCGGTGTGAGATTCCGTCCCTTGCTGATTGGTGGACACCAAGAACGTGGTCGCCGTGCAGGGACAGAGAATGTACCCGGAATTGTCGGCTTAGGTAAAGCCGCAGAGTTAGAATTAATTCATATCGAAACAGCGATTAAGAAAGAAACAAGGCTGCGCGATCGCCTAGAACAAACCTTACTCGCTAAAATCCCTGACTGCGAAGTTAACGGTGACGTTACGCAGAGATTGCCCAACACCACCAACATCGGCTTCAAATACATTGAAGGCGAAGCGATTCTGCTCTCCTTAAACAAATATGGCATCTGTGCGTCGTCTGGTTCGGCTTGTACCTCTGGGTCGCTGGAACCATCCCACGTCCTCCGGGCAATGGGTTTACCATACACCACCCTCCACGGTTCGATTCGCTTCAGTCTTTGTCGCTACACTACAGAAGCTCAAATCGATCGCGTCATCGAAGTCATGCCCGAAATTGTCGAACGCCTCCGCGCCCTTTCCCCCTTCAAAAATGATGAAGCGGGTTGGTTGCAAGCCCAAGAACAAACATTGGCGCATCGTTAATTAGGGGCTGGGGACTAGGGACTGGGGACTGGGGACTAGGTAAGAGTTTTCCCAGTACCCAATCCCCAATTCCCAATCCCACGAATCTAAAATCCAAAATCTAAAATCCAAAATAGGCCATGTGGGACTACACAGATAAAGTATTAGAACTGTTTTACGATCCCAAGAATCAGGGAGTCATTGAAGATAACGGCGAACCTGGCGTGAAGGTTGCCACCGGTGAAGTTGGGAGTATTGCTTGCGGTGATGCGCTGAGACTGCACATCAAGGTGGAAGTAGAATCTGATAAGATTGTTGACTCCCGCTTCCAGACCTTTGGCTGCACAAGTGCGATCGCTTCTTCTAGCGCATTAACAGAAATGATTAAGGGTCTGACTTTAGATGAAGCCCTGAAAGTTTCTAATAAAGACATTGCTGATTACCTCGGTGGCTTGCCAGAAGCCAAAATGCACTGCTCTGTGATGGGGCAAGAAGCTCTGGAAGCTGCTATCTATAACTATCGTGGCATTCCTCTCGCTACTCACGATGACGAAGATGAAGGTGCATTAGTTTGTACTTGCTTCGGTGTGAGTGAAAATAAGGTACGTCGCATAGTTATCGAAAATGACCTTACTAGTGCGGAACAGGTAACAAATTACATTAAAGCTGGTGGCGGTTGCGGTTCCTGTTTAGCTAAAATTGATGATATCATTAAAGATGTAAAGGAAAACAAAGCCGCAACAAACCTCAACAATAAAGGCGGAAGTAAACCTACAAATATTCCTAATTCTGGGCAAAAACGACCCCTCACCAACGTGCAGAAGATTGCCCTCATTCAAAAAGTATTAGACGAAGAAGTAAGACCCGTATTGATTGCCGACGGCGGAGATGTAGAACTCTACGATGTAGACGGCGATATTGTCAAAGTAGTACTGCAAGGCGCGTGTGGCTCCTGTTCTAGTAGTACAGCCACCTTGAAAATAGCGATTGAATCCAGATTACGCGATCGCATTAATCCCAGCCTAGTAGTAGAAGCAGTTTAGTCATTAGTCATTAGTCATTAGTCAATGGTCATTAGTCAACAGTGAAAAATCAATGCTATGGACTATGGACTATGGACTCAGCACTCATCACTTAATTACATAACGAACCCATCATGAACAATAATTCTACCGGTTTTTCTGTAGAGCGATCGCCCCCTCTTCGGCGACGTTCTACAAACCCCTCACAGCCATAGCTCAACAGGCGTGAGATCCAAACACAAAGACCGACCAACTAACCAACCAATTGCAGGAAAAGAGAACAATGACTGACGAAAACATTAGACAGATAGCTTTCTACGGTAAAGGCGGTATCGGTAAATCTACCACCTCCCAAAACACCCTTGCAGCTATGGCAGAAATGGGTCAACGCATCATGATCGTAGGTTGCGACCCTAAAGCTGACTCCACCCGTTTGATGCTCCACGCTAAAGCGCAAACCACTGTACTTCACTTGGCTGCTGAACGCGGTGCAGTAGAAGACTTAGAACTACACGAAGTAATGTTGACCGGTTTCCGTGGCGTTCGTTGCGTAGAATCTGGTGGTCCAGAACCCGGTGTAGGTTGCGCCGGTCGTGGTATCATCACCGCCATTAACTTCTTAGAAGAAAACGGTGCTTACCAAGACCTAGACTTCGTATCCTACGACGTATTGGGTGACGTTGTATGTGGTGGTTTCGCTATGCCTATCCGTGAAGGTAAAGCACAAGAAATCTACATCGTTACCTCTGGTGAAATGATGGCGATGTATGCTGCTAACAACATCGCTCGCGGTATTTTGAAATATGCTCACTCCGGTGGTGTACGCTTGGGTGGTTTGATTTGTAACAGCCGTAAAACTGACCGGGAAGCCGAATTGATCGAAAACTTGGCTGAACGTTTGAACACTCAAATGATTCACTTCGTACCTCGTGACAACATCGTTCAACACGCTGAATTGCGTCGGATGACTGTTAACGAGTACGCACCAGACAGCAACCAAGGTCAAGAGTACCGTGCATTAGCCAAGAAAATCATCAACAACGACAAGCTCACCATTCCTACACCAATTGAAATGGATGAACTCGAAGCCCTGTTGATCGAATACGGTATTCTTGATGATGATTCTAAGCACGCAGAAATCATCGGTAAGCCCGCAGAAGCTACCAAATAGATAATGCCGTAATTAGGAGACACGGAGAAAGGAAGATGCGGAAGTAATTTTCCTTCCCACTCTCCCTTCCCCACTTCTCCCTCTCTCCTCCCCCTAATCCTTCTATTTCCCCATTCGTAAGAGTCATCGAGGCAGACTATGACACCTCCAGAAAACAAGAATCTTGTAGATGAAAATAAAGAACTTATTAAAGAAGTTCTGAAAGCTTATCCCGAAAAATCTCGCAAAAAACGCGAAAAGCACCTCAACGTCCACGAAGAAAACAAGTCTGATTGCGGCGTAAAGTCTAACATCAAATCCGTTCCTGGTGTAATGACCGCTCGTGGTTGTGCTTATGCAGGTTCTAAGGGTGTGGTTTGGGGTCCTATTAAGGACATGATTCACATCAGCCACGGGCCTGTAGGTTGCGGTTACTGGTCTTGGTCTGGTCGTCGTAACTACTACGTTGGTGTAACTGGTATCAACTCTTTCGGTACCATGCACTTTACATCAGACTTCCAAGAACGTGACATCGTGTTCGGTGGTGACAAAAAACTCGTTAAACTCATTGAAGAACTTGACGTTCTGTTCCCTCTAAACCGTGGTGTTTCCATTCAATCTGAATGTCCCATCGGTCTAATTGGGGATGACATCGAAGCTGTAGCTAAGAAAACTTCTAAGCAAATTGGTAAGCCTGTTGTACCCTTACGTTGCGAAGGTTTCCGTGGTGTATCTCAGTCTTTAGGACACCACATCGCTAACGACGCTATCCGTGACTGGATTTTCCCAGAATACGACAAGCTGAAGAAAGAAAACAGACTCGACTTCGAGCCAAGCCCCTATGATGTAGCCCTAATCGGTGACTACAACATCGGTGGTGACGCTTGGGCTAGCCGTATGTTGTTGGAAGAAATGGGCTTACGTGTTGTAGCTCAGTGGTCTGGTGATGGTACTCTTAACGAGTTGATCCAAGGCCCTGCTGCTAAGTTAGTCCTCATCCACTGCTACCGTTCTATGAACTACATCTGCCGTAGTTTGGAAGAACAATATGGTATGCCTTGGATGGAGTTCAACTTCTTCGGCCCCACCAAGATTGCTGCTTCCTTACGTGAAATCGCAGCTAAGTTTGATTCCAAGATTCAAGAAAACGCTGAGAAGGTAATTGCTAAGTACACACCAGTAATGAATGCTGTACTTGATAAGTACCGTCCTCGTTTGGAAGGTAACACCGTAATGTTGTACGTAGGTGGTCTACGTCCTCGTCACGTTGTTCCTGCTTTTGAAGATTTGGGTATCAAAGTTATCGGTACAGGTTACGAGTTCGCCCACAACGACGACTACAAACGTACCACCCACTACATCGATAACGCCACCATCATTTATGATGACGTTACCGCCTACGAATTTGAAGAGTTCGTAAAAGCTAAGAAGCCTGATTTAATCGCTTCTGGTATTAAAGAGAAGTATGTCTTCCAAAAGATGGCTCTTCCCTTCCGTCAAATGCACTCTTGGGATTACTCCGAACCTAGCGATGGGGTGCAAATGTCAGATCAGATAAGGTTTTTTGGTGAGGGGAGAAAAATAAGTCTATTTTTAGCCTAAATGCAGGTTGTAGAGTTATCGGAGAACAATATATTTTTGCAGCTTTAGATAATATAACTCTTATCGGGTCTGGTTTTTGGGTTTTGCTTAGATTTTGCTTAAATAAAAACTGTAAAATGAAAGACTATTTTGATTTATATTATTTTAGATTAATTTGGGACGGTTGGGCGATCACACTCGCTTAATGAGATGATGAGGGTGCGATCGCTTTGAATTTTATTTCATTTACCTCCAGCTTTGACAAATACTTTTTTTGCCGTTTTTCCACAACTATTCACAAACACGCCATCAAACGTGCCACCAACAACACCACCCACTAGAGGCAACATTTTCATAATATTAATTACACCTTTTTCCCCAGCTTTTGTGATTAGTCGGAATCCAACTTTTTTATTGATTTCAATGAGAACTTTACCAGGTATCTGTTTGATTAGATTTTGACAAACCTTCGTGCCGATTGTAATGCCTGCGGTTTTCAGAATTTCTTCGCCTGCTTCGCCTATGAGACATAAAAGAACCATTGTTCTAACTTGTTCCGAGTGGATATCATATCCTCTCAGGTGAGCTATTGCAGCAGCAGTGTTTGCTCCAATAGCATAGGATGCGGCTAAACCTGCCGGAATAGTAATAGGCATTGCTGCAATACCCCCTAATCCAGTGATAAAACCTGTACCAGCAGCATAAGTAGTTCTCCATGCAATTATTGATTTAATAGCATCTTCAACACTAGTCGCTTTGCTCAGGTAGTCGGCTGCAACTTTTTTTGCTGGTGGCAAAACTCCTAACCCGTTAATCCCAGCATTAGCTATCCACTCAAGAGTTGCTTTTATGGGATTTTTGTTATCATCACCCGCGTTAGCTAGAACCATAAAATTTAAGTTTTGCAAATAACTTAATCTTTTCTATCTCAAGCTGTTGTAATAGAACTACCGCAATATCTCTATAGCTCTGTAAATTTACAAATAAGTTGTCATAGCAGCAATGCTAAACACTTTGCATACAATTCATGGCGATACCTACGGTAAGCTGCGCTAACGCACTCATGGCTAAAGTTAGCGATCGCCACGGTAAGCTACACTAACGCATAAAAGACACAGAGTAAGCGATCGCCTGATTAATTAACCCTCATACAGTTCTGTAGTTCTGTAGGGTGCGTCAGCATTAACTAATTTTCATGATGAAATAGTTGACCCAAGCTGACGCACCCTAC
Organism: Trichormus variabilis 0441; assembly: GCF_009856605.1. NCBI lineage: Bacteria > Bacillati > Cyanobacteriota > Cyanophyceae > Nostocales > Nostocaceae > Trichormus > Trichormus variabilis. The sequence continues at coordinate 6,186,274 of NZ_CP047242.1, forward strand.
TTGTTATTGTTGGCTAGTTTCGTCTAAAGCTTTCTGTATTGCATCTCTGCAAAACTGTGCGGGGTCATCTTGTGCTTGTACAGCTTGTTTCATTGATTCGGTGACGCGAAAACTGAGATTAGCTGTCATGGGTTCTTCACCTTTCCGTATTCCTGGTTCTAAATTTTCAGGTGTTCCTTTGGGGTTAGGCATTTATATATAAATATTAATATCGGTTGAATTGATTGTATGCAATCGATTAGACTTTTAAATCGGTGGTCTATGTGTCTGGAAAACTGTAAACCACCGATACCACTTTTAAAAAGGGCAATACTATTTTATGGTGTTTTCACGTCAAGAGTTGGAATTGTTAACGATTCCAGAATTAAGCTTGTTGGTTAAACGGTACGGATTACGACCTACGGGAACAGGTGGACAAAAGACAAGTTACCTCACTACCCTGATGGCGTTTCCAGCTTTAGCCCTGCAACAGTTAGAGGAAAGAAGAGGGTTAATCCGTCCTACTTTTGACCAATTACAGATCATGACTGAGATTCTAGATCAAATGGGAACACTCACACCGGAACAGTCAGCCTTGTTAAGGGTGACTTTTGAGGGTAGACGCATGGAATACCCAAAAAGATATGACCAAGAAAAATTACTAAACTTGTACAAGGCTAGAAATCATTTATCTGAAGTGATTGAACTATTGGGGATTATTTAATCTCTCTGAAATGTCTTTTGTTGTCTATTTTTCTTGGTTATCCAAAGAGTGATAGCACAAAAGACACACTATCCGCGATCGCTAATCACATATGCCATTAATGATCTACCTTGGATTGCTTGAGTGCATCCATCAAAATTGCACCAGCCCCAAAGCTATTATATGGAGTTGCCAGGTCATAAGTTTTGAAAGGTTCTAATGGTGAGATATCCTCAGCTACCTCCAAATCTTCTGCTAGAATCCGAATCAATTTGATTTTTTCTGTTGTGGAAAGTCTCCGAACAGCAGGGAGTATCTCAGATAGAGTCATAAGTTGCTTTACCTCTATGCTCAATAATTTAGTATTCTAAGGCTTAATCAATACTAACTTAATTCGCGTCGAAGCTTCTGAATACGCTCAATATTAAATACTGTCAAATCTTCAATTAAAAATCTTGTTACTTTGCTCAAATCTCAATGATTTTTTACCAGTCATTATCATCCTAACTCCACCCTCTGGGGCAAGGGTAAATCCACGTCGTTGCACTTTAATAGGTTTATCTTCGGCTAGAGCAAGTTGATAATTTGATAAAACTGTTGCAATAACCAATTTTATTTCTAATAGAGCTAGAGCATATCCCAAACACCGACGACTTCCACCACCAAAAGGAATATATTCTGAAGGGGAATATTGCCGTTCTATAAAACGTTCTGGTCGAAATTGTTGAGGATGAGGATACAAGTCTTCTCGGTAATGTATGAGGTAGATACTCGCCATTAAGGTTGTGTTGGGTTCTAACTGGTATCCGGCAATATTTATAGATGATTTGGTAATGCGTGGGAAAAGCGTTGGTAAGACTGGATACATCCGCAGGGTTTCTTGACAAACTGCTGTTAAGTAAGGAAGCTGGGCAATTTCCATTGGGTTAGGATTTTCTCCCAAGCTGTCGAGTTCTTGCTGTAATTTTTCCCGCACGTTTACATTGCGGAAAATTTGATAGAAAGCCCAGGCTATTGTTGTTGCAGTAGTTTCATGTCCAGCGAATAAAATGGTTAGCAATTCATCTTTTAGTTCTTCGTCAGTCATGGCTTGCCCATTTTCATCTCGTGCTGCCATCATCAAACTCAGAACATCACCCCGCCTCTCGTTTTCCTTTGTTCTTTTCTCTTCTATTTCTGCTTGGAGTAAATCATAAATACAACGTTGTTGGTATTTCATTTGTCCCCAAGGACTCCTGTTTCCCCAATCTTGTTGGAGGGATTTTAAAAATAGCATACTGGAGCGTAAGGGAGAATCAGTCATATTCAGCCAATCTGTGAATAGAGGCTTGATTTGTTGATAGCGTTCTCCGTTAGCTAAACCAAAGACGATTTGTATAATTACCTCTAGACTCAGTTTCTGCATGGCAGACCTAGCCACAAAAGGTTGCCCAATTTGCCATTGGCTGGCGATTTGGTGGGTAATTAAGCAGATTTGTTGAGCATAAGCTTGTAGCTTTTCTCCATGAAAGGGGGGCATTAATAATTTTCGTTCTCGTCGGTGGCGATCGCCATCCATTAACATAAGAGAGGTTCTTCCAATGAGAGGCTCTGCAAGTTTATTTCCCCGACCGATATCAAATCTAGAATCTTGGGTGAAGATTTCTTGAATAGCTTGAGGCTCGCCTAAAATTACGAAAGAGCCGATTCCAGCCAGCTGCATGGAAAAAATGTCGCCATACTTTTGACTATATTTTTTTTGAAATCCAATCGGATCAGCAATCCAATTGATCAGTTGCCACCATGAAGGGACACTAATAGGATTTGGTAATTGAGTCAACATAATATTTACCCTGATTATTAACTGTGGCTCAGTCGGGGAAAGCCAAGCCAGTGCTTGGGTCACGGATATACAGACCTAGTGTAAGACTACGCATGACTTCATCCCACACAGGTGTTAGTTGCTCTGCTTGATCTGCCCAAAACTCGAATGTAATCAAGCATTGCACATTTGACCCCAAACCAATACAAATCCGTGAAAAAGCTTCCCGTGGTTCTTCTTGGGTGTCGATGAATTTGAGTTCCGTCCAGACAATTTTGGCAGTTTGGCGCTTGAGGCTAATGATTTCGCCTTTCTCAATCACATCACGGCTGTCGTCTTCTACTACTTTTCTCAAGGTGGATTTGAGGGGAAACAGGCTCCAGTCGTTGGGAGGAAGTTGATTAAAAGACACTTCTAACGCGCAATCATCTTTGGGTGGTTTTTTATCACTGAACTTGAAGGATTTTTCTTGTGGCTCAAAAAACCAGTCTTGGGGGACGTTGAAGCGAACAGCACCCCGACCACCAACAAATATTTTGTAGCCATCTGGCGCTTCCCAGCGATGGTCTGGTTTTAATTCGAGAGTTTCTTTAATCCACTGGAGATTGCTTTTCTTGCGCTTTGCCATAGTATTTTTGCAAATCTGCTATTCTGGCGATGGTCTCCGATCAGAGTTTATTGCCTAGTTTGGATTGTAGGCAATTCTCGATTTTTTTAATAGTAGCAAATTGAATCTTTAGGGTTAGCTAAGTTTCTTGACGTGTCTGAAATAGCCAGTAGATGAAGGCGATCGCATAGAATAAATTCAATAAATGATACAACCTAGACACAAAAAGACTTTTCACCCAGTCCCCAGTCCCCAGATATAATTTATGTACGCAGACATGATTAATGATCTCTGATGCGATAGTCCCCAACGACTGAAGGTCATTGCCATGAGCTATTGATCTGACATTAATTTTGTCCTCTCAAATTTTATTCTACTAGAGGGCGATCGCCTGACTCAGAAAAACGCCAGGGAAGCTCAGGAATGCGACTAGTATTTGCTTCAGCGATGATACTGGCAATTTGGTCTATGATGGCGGGAGCATCGAAATAGTCTCCGTGGTCGATTTGTCGATTAGTCAATACAGTTGCATTATGACTGTAGACATTATTAGGGGCTAAAGCTGGTAAGGGGTTGAGGCCAAGGCTACTCTCCCAACGTTTTTGCAAGTCGGGGCCTGCAAATAACTCGAATCCTTTCTGCAATGACTCACGGATTGCGTCTTTTTCAACTACTGAGGCCTTGAGTGCATTATCGTAGCGGGAATAGAATACATGACTTTCTTGAACTAAATGTTCTAGACCAGAGTAAAACGGGCCTGTATATTCAGATCCTCCTAAATCACACTTGGTTACTTCCCGACGTTCCACATCAGGAGCTAACATAAAATAGCGATCGACAAAGAAGGCATTTTCTCCACCTCTATCTTTTCGTTTTAATCTGTTTTTAATCTCCTCATTCAATTCAGTCGGCTCGAAGGCTTGGTTAACTAGCTGTTCCAACATATGGCAAACAAGGTAATTGCCCATGCTATGAGCGATGATATAAATTTTAATTTCCGGTTTTTGGGTGCGAATATAACTGATCAGGTTAGCTAAAGCCGGTGCAGATTGTACACACTCAGTACGATCAGAATTGTAATCTAAAACCTTGCCATTGGAAGGCCAGGAAAATCCGACAAAAGCAATCAGGTTTTGCTTAGCATCATCCAGGTTTACCTTTTCTTCTGGATCAGCAATCAAAGTTAAATTGTGTTTTTTTAAGGCTCCCTTAAGTGTATCTGCCAAAATCGAAAAAGAAGTTAATGCCCCATGAAAAGGAACATTGTAACCATGAGTGCCAATGATAATGTGTTTTACTGCTTCTTTTTTGAGAAACTTGTTAAATACAGTCTCCTCAGAATCTTCGATGATGACTCCCGGTGGCATAGTTGAAGGATCAGTAGTCGCCAAATAGTGAGCCATATATTTTTTCATATCAACCCAGTGATAACCAAGTTTGAGTAATTTAATGCGTGTATCACGATCAACATTGAGACCTAGATTTTGGCGATCGCGGTTGGTAGCAAAGAAGCGTATTTGCATATTGTTAAATAAAAGACGTTTTTATCAGTATAAATGCTTGGTGTGTAGCAAATAATAAATTTTGCAAGTAATTATTACGGTAATTACATAATAATAGCGGTTTGTCTGATACTTATGTAAGAATAAAGATTACCAAAATTCCTAAAGACACGAGTTAGGTAATGACATCTGGTTGGTTGTAGGCGATCGCGCTATGAACCGTACCACTGACAAAACTCCACCCACAAGGAAATAGAGTTTTTACTTTGAATTGATTCATTTCTTAAGTTCTCCAAATTTAATATTCTTAAGATACTCATACCGATTCTGCAATTCCCGAAAGTTACTTTCAATCATGGGAAAAAGCTTGTCAGGAAAAGGCTCATTTAAATCAACTGGATTAATTGTTTGTAGTTCTTTGACAGAACGAATTGTTTTGTATACCGCGACGTGCTTGATATATTTCAATAGTTCATTAATCAAGTCTTTGCTGTTATTGGCATTTTCCGCTAAATGAATTTTCGACTCTATAATTTCCACCATTTCTTGATGATTTTTCAGGATAAATTCTTTTTCTATAGCATCACTCGCCGCTTCTGGTAAAACATTGTGTTCAGGACTTAAAGATTTGATGCGCTTCCACATGACATTATCTTTTTCTAGCCTCAAGAATATAGGCCAGTAAAATTCAGATATTTGTCTTTCTATAAACTCAATCTCTGCGTTATACCGAGCAATAGCAATCTGATTTTCTAGCTCAGAAACTTGTTGCTTCTGTTGATTTTCTAGTTCAGCAATTAGCTGTCTTTGGTAATACTTTTCATTAGTTTCATTTTTAAATATCTCAAACCTTTTATTAAGCCAGTGGCCTGCTACTAAAACAATGCCACCAAGTAAAATTTTATCAAGGACTAATTCAATAATTTTTTCCGTAAGCGCCATTTAATGGTTTTCTCCCTTGTCCAATATGAAAAGATAAATAATCTCACAATTGTAATCAGGAGGACGGAAAACGCACCTACGTAATATCACAGTATTCTTAATATTGAGAGGAATGTAATGGCTATAGCTACTTTCTTTTGTACTGCCACATTTTATTCTCAGCGTAAAATTACAACTCAATTTGTGACAAAATGTTATTGTTGTCCTAAAACCGACGTGATGGGATACGAGCTATGGTTTCTACTAAGCGCCGCTACAGTTTGGATGAATATCGCGCTCTTGAGGAAAAAGCAGAAGGACGCAGCGAATATCGAGATGGAGAAATTGTACCTATGCCTGGAGGAACTCTCAAACATAGCCGTATTGGTCGAAATATTTTGACCTATTTTACCTCTGTGCTGCGTGATACTCAATTCGAGCCAATTAACAGCGATTTGCGACTGTGGATTCCTGAATATAGACGGGGAGTATATCCCGATGTGATGGTTTTTGCAGGCGAACCACAACTGAATGAGGCTCGCCTAGATGAAGTGTTAAATCCTATTTTAATTGTTGAAGTCTTATCTCCATCTACCGCAGATTACGATCGCCAAAGCAAGTTTCGGATGTATCGTACAATTCAGAGTTTTAGGGAATATTTATTAATCGAGCAGGATGAGCCGTTTGTTGAACGTTACAGCAAGCAAACTCAAGGCTGGTTACTGAGTGAATTTGACGGGTTGGAGGGTTCTATTTTTTTAGAATCAGTTGGGAAGGAGTTGGCGATCGCCGAAATTTATCGCGGTGTAGTTTTTGAGTAAAATAGCTTTGGAGAGCGCAGCTAAAGCAACCAACTAAACAAATCTTTAATACTCAGATGAAGTTCACTCGCAAAGGATGGTACAGGTACGAGTGCATCTGGCTCATCAAATACTTCAGTTTCTTGTTGAGGACGGTAAACAAATACAGTTTGCTCATCGGGGTCAATTAACCAACCCATTTGAGTACCATGTTTCAAACAATGAAGGATATTTTTAGTTACTTTCGTCTGACTTTGATCAGGTGATAAAATTTCAATTGTCCAATCGGGAGCAATAAGAAAAATATTAGCAATTTCCCCATTCTCTTCGCGGGGAATCCGACTCCAAATAAAGACGGAAATATCAGGTACAGTTGAATGATCGCCAAATGTACAACGCAGTTCAAGAAAAGCACGAGCGATACGTTGAGGTTTAACTACACTATTAATAACAGATACACATTCACTTTGTATTGCACTGTGCTTTCCTTGCGGCATAGGTTTTTGGATAATTTTACCTTCTATGTATTCACTGGCGGGTTCAGTTTCTGGTAATTTCAGGAACTCGTCCAATGTGATGGGTTTGGATGGGGTCTGTACCATGAAGACTGCCTCACAAAAGGGAATACAGGCTTTGTGTATATTATGTTTTATTGTACTTTATGTTGTTGCGATCGCCTGTACATATATCTGCAATTTTACCCTTATCATGTATAACTATGACAAGCTATTCTAACGCTCTTTTCCCAAAAACTATCCCGTAGGGTGCGTCAGCATTAATTGATATTCATGATGAAATAGCATACCCAAGATGACACGCCCTAATGGCTAATTACTACCTGTAGGGAACTTGATATTCAGAGGAAACACCATCTAATTGTATCTCACAGTAAATCATGACTTCCCCATCCCAAGTCATACAACGAGATCCGGGAGTCTCCAGCGTCAGGGTTGCACTGCTGCTACCACGGTAAAACTTAATATCTGGAGTTGTCTTAGAAAACTCGTTTTGAAAGAACAGAAGTGGCAGCTTACTAATTTGTTCAGCAATTGACTCTATGTCATATTGACCAGTGGGAGAAGTAACAGCGACTGGGCGAGGCAATTTTATTCCGTGAAAATGACGGACAGTTCTAGCAATCGCATTCCTCAAATGATGGCCAACCCTATACATATTTGCAAAGTGATAACGTAAGTCACAATTAAAGGAAATAGCACTTTTACCATCAGGATGAATTTCATAATCAGGCCCTATGCGCCCATTAGGTTGCATTCCTTCAAGAAAATATCCAACGATACGAGCATTGTGAGGAAATAATTGAATATTTTCCTCTACAGTACGTGCAACCACACCACGTCCTCTTGAATACATCATTATAGAACGTAATTGACCACCATTGTGTTTGATTTTATTAACTATCGGAGCAAATGATTCCCTGTAACCGTTAACTGCATTCCGAAATTCCTTATATGCAGGGTGATTGGCCTTTTCTAGCCAACTTTCTACATATTTTTCCTGAACTTGAATAGATGGATGAATAACTTTCAGAATTCGGTAGCAATCATCAATATGAGATTGTAGGGCGTGTAGTAATTCTTTTTGTAGATCGGGTAACTTATTCAATTGATAGTCTAGATGCCCAGTAGCCTTAAACAAGGCTGTATAAGCCAGTTCAACTTCATCTAAGATTGCCTTGAAAGCCAGCATTACTCTCTGTATTGAAAGACTATAGATTGAGAACGGATGCCGCTCTGTATAATATTTGTGATAGGTAACGCTGTCAGGAAGAAGTTTTAAACAATTAAATGCTTCAGGGTGTAAGTTACCATCTTTGTAGGTTTTACGTTCCAGTTTCATAAAAATGTAAGTTAGCAAAATTCATACTACAATGTAGTTTAACAAACACAAATTTGATTTGCAAATTTAGCTATACTTATAAACCAACTCCATCTTTAACTTCTCAATCTCCAGCTTCAGTTTCTCATTCTCCATCCTCAACTTTACATTCTCCTCTCTAATCACCTCAATATCATTTCTCTTAGTCAAAGCCTGATTAATGGCTAACTTCCGCATATCTAGCGAAAACCAGCGCTGATAGGTTTGGGTGTGAACCTGCATACTATGCCCTAAATTATCCGCCGCCGCTTTGATTGGTATGCCTAAAATATGCGCTCGAATTGCCCAGGCGTGACGTAAATCATAGGGTTTAAAATCTAATTCAATTTTCCGAAACCACCAACTAATTCTTTGTGTTAAAGCTGTTATTTCTGCATGATTAGTTTTATCTTTTTTACTAATTGCTGTTGCCAGCATTTCTAAATATTTTGGGTTTCTTAAATCAAACTCATCAATCCATTCTTTATGTAAAGGCAATGCTTGCCTTTCACCAGTTTTACACTCTTTATCTACCTTCCAAGTTAAATCTATATTCTCTGAACTTAACCACCAATCGATATCAGGGTTAATAAAAATTTCTCTAGGACGTAAACCAAAAACTGCTAACATTCCATACGTCCAGCGCCACAGTTGCCAGCTATCTTTGACATCTTGATTAACTTGATTACCTCTAGTAGTTAAATAATCTTCAAATTTGGTAATTCCTGATAGTATTTCTGCATCTGTGGGGATGTTGCGCGAATTGCGATCGGGCATTTTAGAATATTGAGATAAATCAATTTCTATATTGAAGGTTTGGCAAAATGCAGATATGGCTCTGGCTGCATTATATCTTGCCCATTCTTTATCAATTTGCTCAATTGAATTGATGAGATTTTCCGCAGTTGCTAAATCTTTGGGATTTGTGTATCGTTGGGTGCGGGAAAAATAGTAAAAAAAGGTATGTTCGCTTTTTGTGGTGCGTTTATGGGTTTTAAAATACTCTTCGGCAAATTTTTCCAGTAAATCACCTATTGTTTGTGAATCTTTTTTAGTGGCTTCTTTGCCTAAATATTTATCGTTCCATTCAAAGGTTTTCCGCGCGATTAATTTACCTAGTTCGTAAGCTTCTTCCTCAGCCGTCTTCAGTCCGTCTAAGTTTGCAGGGATATTCAAACTGAGATTGTATTGTTTTCTCCCAGTACCGTTGGTGTCCTTGTCTCCGGGTTTAATTGGTAACGTCGCTCTTAATTGCAGACTTCCGTTGGATTCCCGAATTGATACTTTGGTCTTTGCAGACTTCAAACGCAGATTTACCTTGTCTAAGTCTTGTAGTACTTTTGTTCTCATGTGTTCTCTTTGCTGCTGTGCTTGCAGACTTGAGCCGAGAAAACTGCCGTCGGTAGATGAAAGTGGCTCCAAGTCTGCAAAGGCTTGTTGATATTTGTCTTGACCCTGATTTTGCATCGCTGTGGTATTAGCCTATATTTAGCCTAAAAATTAATGTGTTATCAGCAAACAATGTTCATCACTAACACTGCTCAGTGCAAACATTAAGCTGTTGAAAGCTATTAAACCACAAAAAGGATTACTCCGGCCCTTATCACGGTTACGACGGATTTGCTATCTTCGCCCGTGACATGGATTTAGCGCTCAACAGCCCCACTTGGGACTTGATTGGCGCTCCTTGGAAGAAAGCTGCTACAAAAGCTAAGGCTGCTGCCTAATTCCAGATAAATAGAGGGATAGCCTGGGGTTGTTGCCCCAGGAACCCAGGGAAGAATGGTGGATGCTGAATGCTGGATGAAGATTTTTATTCATTATTCATGATTCATCACTCGTTACTACCTTGAGGAGGAGTGAACCCCCCAGGCTGTCCTCACTCATCACTTACAAACCAACCAGCAAGCTTAGAGAGATACAACAATGCCTCAGAATCCTGAAAGAATTGTAGACCACGTTGATCTATTCAAACAGCCAGAATACACCGAGCTATTTGAAAACAAGAGAAAGAACTTTGAAGGCGCTCATCCTCCTGAAGAAGTTGAAAGAGTGTCTGAATGGACAAAATCTTGGGACTACCGCGAAAAGAACTTCGCTCGTGAAGCTTTAACCGTTAACCCTGCTAAAGGTTGCCAACCTGTAGGCGCGATGTTCGCTGCTTTGGGTTTTGAAGGTACTCTACCTTTCGTACAAGGTTCTCAAGGTTGCGTTGCTTACTTCCGTACACACCTCAGCCGTCACTACAAAGAGCCTTGCTCCGCAGTATCTTCTTCCATGACAGAAGACGCAGCAGTATTCGGTGGCTTGAACAACATGGTTGAAGGTATGCAGGTTGCTTACCAACTGTACAAGCCTAAGATGATTGCTGTTTGCACCACCTGTATGGCTGAGGTTATCGGTGATGACTTAGGTGCGTTCATCACCAACTCCAAGAATGCTGGTTCTATTCCTCAAGATTTCCCTGTACCCTTTGCTCACACCCCCAGTTTCGTTGGTTCTCACGTAACTGGTTACGACAACATGATGAAGGGTATTCTGTCTAACTTGACAGAAGGTAAGAAGAAAGCTACCAGCAACGGTAAAATCAACATCATCCCTGGTTTTGATACCTATGTAGGTAACAACCGCGAAGTTAAGCGGATGTTGGGTGTAATGGGTGTTGATTACACAATCCTGTCTGACAGCAGCGACTACTTTGATTCACCAAACACTGGTGAGTACGAAATGTACCCAGGTGGTACCAAGTTGGAAGATGCGGCTGATTCTATCAACGCTAAAGCTACTGTTGCTCTCCAAGCTTACACCACACCCAAGACCCGTGAGTATATCAAAACCCAGTGGAAGCAAGAAACACAAGTATTGCGCCCCTTTGGTGTTAAGGGTACTGACGAGTTCTTAACAGCTATCTCTGAATTGACCGGTAAGGCTATTCCTGAAGAGTTGGAAATCGAACGCGGTCGTTTAGTTGATGCTATCACCGACTCTTACGCTTGGATTCATGGTAAGAAGTTCGCTATTTACGGCGATCCAGATTTGATCATCTCCATCACCAGCTTCTTGTTAGAGATGGGTGCTGAACCAGTACACATCCTCTGCAACAACGGTGATGACACCTTCAAAAAAGAAATGGAAGCTATCCTCGCTGCTAGCCCATTTGGTAAAGAAGCTAAAGTCTGGATTCAAAAAGACTTGTGGCACTTCCGTTCCTTGTTGTTCACCGAGCCTGTAGACTTCTTCATCGGTAACTCCTACGGTAAGTACCTGTGGCGCGATACCAAGATCCCAATGGTGCGGATTGGTTATCCTCTCTTCGATCGCCACCACTTACACCGTTATTCTACTCTCGGCTACCAAGGTGGTCTAAATATCCTCAACTGGGTTGTTAACACCCTGTTGGATGAAATGGATCGCAGCACCAACATCACTGGTAAGACCGATATCTCCTTCGACTTGATTCGCTAGAAATTAATGCAGCGTGCCATTGAAAGGTAGAACTTAGGGACTGGGGATTGGGTATTGGGTACTAGGAATATTTTTTCCCAGTCCCTTCCAGTCCCCAGTAACCAATATCTAATACTCTATTCACCTCAAGTTCCTTAGTATGTCATCAACTCACACTCATCAGCATCATCCTAATTTCCATCCACCAAACTATAAGAAACCAGGCGCTTTTGATGTGCTTCGTCCTTTGCGTGGTTTGGTTGATAATTTTCCGGTTAAAAATGCTCGTTTCGCTCATCTTGTTTGCCAGGTAATTCCTTGCTGTTGTCCTTTTGAGCGAGACATTAATTTATTTGGGCGGACTATCCATATTCCAGCATTGTGTAAACTCAATCCTTTGTATGACGAATTTGTCGGGTTGCGTTTTCGCGCTTTATCTTATCTAGCTGATGAATGTGGAGAGGATGTAACGAAGTACATTTGCTAGAGGTTAGAAGTTAGAGACTAGGGGCTAGGGAAAGGATTTTCTCTTGCTTTTTGTGTTATCTAATTAGCCGTATTTCTTGCAAAGGTCTGTTTATGAAAATGCTCCCGTTGATGATTTTGTCAGTTTTTTTAAACGCAAAGTATCGCGGAGTTTAACGCGGAGTAGGCGGAGGATTTTTTGTGTATTTCGCGTGATGAAAGAAGATTTTTGCAAGAAGTTTATTATGAATGGTTATCGGTGAATTGGGTGATTATTTCACTATTTATTGATGACTGATAACTGACAATTAACAACGTCGATCGCGTGCGAGAAGAGAGATGAAGAACACCCAAGGCAAAATCAACGAGCTACTGAATGAGTCGGGATGCGAACATAATCAGCATAAGCATGGTGAGAAGAAGAATAAGTCTTGTTCACAACAAGCGCAACCTGGGGCGGCTCAAGGGGGCTGTGCATTTGATGGGGCGATGATTTCCCTAGTTCCAATTGTGGATGCGGCTCATTTGGTGCATGGCCCGATCGCCTGTGCTGGTAATTCTTGGGGTAGTCGGGGTAGTCTCTCTTCCGGTCCCCAGCTTTACAAAATGGGCTTTACTACCGATATGTCAGAAAATGATGTAATTTTCGGTGGTGAGAAGAAACTCTATAAGGCAATTCTAGAAATTCACAAACGTTACAATCCATCGGCGGTATTTGTCTACGCTACTTGCGTGACGGCGTTGATTGGTGATGATATTGATGCTGTCTGCAAAACTGCGTCCGAGAAAATTGGCACTCCTGTTATCCCCGTAATTGCTCCTGGGTTTATTGGGAGTAAGAACTTGGGGAACCGTTTTGGTGGTGAATCTTTATTAGATTATGTTGTCGGCACAGCAGAACCGGAGTACACCACACCCTATGATATAAACTTAATCGGCGAATATAACATCGCCGGGGAAATGTGGGGAGTCCTGCCGTTACTAGAAAAATTGGGTATTCGCGTCCTATCGAAAATCACAGGCGATGCTCGGTTTGAAGAAATCCGCTATGCACACCGCGCCAAGCTGAATGTGATGATTTGTTCACGGGCGCTGCTCAATATGGCGAGAAAGATGGAGGAAAAATACGGCATCCCCTACATTGAAGAGTCTTTCTATGGCATCGATGATATGAATCGGTGTTTGCGGAATATTGCCGCCAAATTGGGCGACCCTGATTTGCAAACGCGGACAGAAAAGCTGATTGCAGAGGAAACGGCGGCGCTGGATTTGGCACTGGCTCCCTATCGCGCTCGTCTCAAGGGTAAGCGAGTCGTACTCTATACCGGTGGTGTCAAGAGTTGGTCGATTATCTCGGCGGCGAAGGACTTGGGTATTGAAGTTGTGGCTACCAGTACCAGAAAAAGTACAGAAGAAGATAAAGCTAAAATCAAACGGTTGTTGGGTGCTGATGGCATCATGCTAGAAAAAGGCAACGCCAAAGAACTCCTGCAACTGGTAAAAGATACGCAAGCTGATATGTTAATTGCTGGTGGTCGTAACCAATACACCGCCCTCAAAGCCCGGATTCCCTTCCTTGATATCAACCAAGAACGCCATCATCCTTATGCTGGTTATGTGGGCATGATTGAAATGGCGCGGGAATTGTACGAAGCCCTCTACAGCCCGATTTGGGAACAAATTCGTAAGCCTGCGCCTTGGGATGAAGATATGGGAATACTGGCTCACGAATATACAAGTAATCACGATCATATCTTGGCATCTATAGAGGAGTTAATCTGATGGCGATCGTTACGCTCCCCAATAAATCAGTTGCGGTCAATCCTCTCAAGCAAAGTCAAGCCCTGGGCGCTTCTTTAGCCTTCTTGGGATTGAAAGGGATGATTCCTCTGTTTCATGGTTCCCAAGGTTGTACAGCTTTTGCCAAAGTGGTGTTAGTCCGGCATTTTCGGGAAGCCATACCCCTGGCGACAACGGCGATGACGGAAGTAACTACCATTTTGGGTGGTGAAGATAATATTGAGCAAGCAATTCTCACTTTGGTGGAGAAGTCCAGCCCAGAAATTATTGGTCTGTGTAGCACTGGATTAACAGAAACCAGAGGCGATGATATTGAACGCTTTCTTAAGGATATCCGCGATCGCCATCCGGAAATATCTCACCTACCAATTGTATTCGCGCCTACACCAGATTTTAAAGGGGCGTTGCAAGATGGATTTGCGGCGGCTGTGGAAAGCATCGTCCAAGAAATTCCCCAACCCGGTACAACCAGAAGCGAACAAGTCACAATTTTGGCTGGTTCTGCCTTCACCCCCGGAGATTTGCAAGAAATCAAAGAGATTGTCACCGCTTTTGGTTTAGTACCTATCTTTGTTCCTGATATTGGTGCTTCCTTGGATGGACACTTAGATGAGGAATATAGTTCGGTAACAACCAGTGGAACAACCGTCACACAACTAAAAGAAGTCGGTCGTTCCGCCTTCACCATCGCCTTGGGTGAAAGTATGCGGGGTGCGGCGAGGATTTTGGAAGACAGATTTAACATTCCCTACGAAGTCTTTAGCGAACTCACTGGCTTAGAACCCGTAGACGAATTTATCCAAGCCTTAGCAATTCTCAGCAGCAACCCAGTACCAGAAAAGTATTGTCGTCAACGTCGCCAACTACAAGATGCAATGTTAGACACACACTTTTACTTTGGTGCAAAACGCATCTCCTTGGCGCTAGAACCAGACCTGCTGTGGTCAATGGTCAAGTTTCTGCAATCAATGGGGACACAAATTCACGCCGCCGTTACTACCACACGCTCACCCTTATTAGAACAACTCCCCATCAAGAGCGTAACCATCGGTGATTTAGAAGACTTTGAAGAACTGGCAGTAGAATCTGACTTGCTAATTGGTAATTCTAACTTAGCAGCGATCGCCAAACGTCTTTCCATCCCTCACTATCGTCTTGGTATTCCCATTTATGACCGCTTAGGTAATGGTCATTTCACGAAAGTCGGCTATCGCGGCTCAATGGAAGTCTTGTTTGGCATCGGTAACCTATTTATAGATGCAGAAGAAGCAAGAGTTAAGAACTTTGATGAGAATTTTGTCATGGGTAATAGGTAATGGGTAATGGGTAATAGGTAATAAAAGAGAATTTAATTTGTCCCTAATCCCTAATCCCCAGTCCCCAATCCCCAATGCCCAATCCCCAATTCAGGAGCAATCAGAATGAAAATTGCCTTTACCACTAGTGACCGAATTCATATTAATTCGCACTTCGGTTCTGCTAAAGAAATTGATGTCTACGAAATTAACGCGGAAGGATATCAATTTTTAGAAACATTGAACTTTGAAGGCGAACTCAAAGAAGATGGCAACGAAGATAAAGTTGCACCAAAATTAGCCGCATTAGCTGACTGTGCCATTGTGTATGTCGTCGCTATTGGTGGGACTGCGGCTGCCAAATTAATCAAAAAAGGTGTCACTCCTGTAAAGGCGCGATCGGAAGAAGAAAAAATCAGCGAACTCCTGAATAAGTTAGTCGAAACCCTTAAAGGTAATCCTCCACCTTGGTTGCGGAAAGCATTGCAACCAAAAACCAGAAATTTTGCTGATGAAATTGAAGACGAAGCAACAGTATGACCCCAGAAAATAACGTCAACGGCACTGCTACTAGTGTCGTCTCTACCTCCCCATTTTTGAAAGCATTAGTCTTACAAATTCGCGGACAAGATGCTTATGGAGTATATCGTAGCTGGTCTGATGATTTACTCCTCAAAGGCTTTGTTGTTACCAAACAAAAGAAACGGGAAATTTCCGTGCAAGGAGAAGTTGACCCCGTAACCATATCACGGATTATGTCCTTCTTTAAGGCGATCGCCGCCAGAATTGAACAAGAAACAGGCTTAATCTCCCAAGTTGTACTTGACTTAAGCCATGAAGGTTTTGGCTGGGCGTTAGTTTTTTCTGGTCGTCTAATACTCACAGTTAAAACCTTAAGAGATGCTCATCGTTTTGGTTTTGACTCTTTGGAGAAACTGGCGGAAGAAGGAGATAGATATGTTGCAAAAGGAGTTGATTTAGCTAATCGCTATAAAGAAGTAAGTAAGTTGTAAGAGGAGTTTTAAACGCAGCGAAAAGTTCCTCGAAGCCGGGTTTCCCGGCGTAGGAAACTTTTCAAGACAGAGGGGCGCGGAGGTTTACGCGGAGGAACGCAAAGTTTTCTGCGCCTCTATGTGATACCAATTCACTAAAATGCTGAAACAGATCCAACTTCGTAAATCCTTGTCAATCTGGGATTTATCAATTGCGAATTGCGAATTGGTATGAGACATTCAAAAACTATTCAAGACTATGCAAATAGAAGAAACAACGATTGAGGAAATACAAAGCAAAATCAAACGCCTTAATAGTAAAGCTGGGCAAATGAAAATGGATCTGCACGATTTAGCAGAAGGTTTGCCAACAGATTACACCCAACTGATGGACGTTGCGGCGGCAACTTATGAAATTTATCGTCAGCTAGATGAACTCAAGCAAGAGTTGAAGAAATTGGAGAACACTAAATGACTAAGAGCCTAGAAGAATTTAAGAAGCTCGTAGATGCAGAAGAATATTTTAAATTCTTTGAGCTAGATTACGATGCAAAAATTGTCAATGTTAATCGTTTGCATATTTTGAAAAAATTCTCGCAACTCATCAGCGAAATTGATACTAATTATCCCGACATAAGTGCAGAAGAAAAGTTAAATCAATATTCATTAGCTTTGCAATCAGCTTATCAAGTATTCCTCGGCTCATCCCCACAAGAACAAAAGTTGTTCAAGGTGTTTAAGGATAAGCCAAAAAATGTAATCACGCTGACAGAACTATCGTCTGATTAGGAGGTATAAAGTGATCAACCTAACGCCTACCGAGTTAGAACGTTATAGCCGCCAAATGATGCTCCCTAATTTTGGCGAAGCGGCTCAAAAACGCCTGAAGTCAGCGACAGTTTTAGTCACAGGTGTGGGGGGATTAGGCGGTACGGCGGCGCTTTACCTAGCAGTAGCGGGCGTTGGGCGACTAATCCTCGTCCGGGGCGGTGATTTGCGACTGGATGATATGAATCGTCAGGTTCTGATGACGGATGATTGGGTTGGTAAACCAAGGGTATTCAAAGCCAAAGAAACCCTACAAGCAATTAATCCTGATATCCAGATAGAAACAATTCACGACTATGTTACCTCGGACAACGTAGATTCATTGGTACAGTCTGCTGATATGGCGCTGGACTGCGCGCACAATTTTACTGAGCGTGATTTGTTGAACTCAGCTTGTGTGCGCTGGCGTAAGCCAATGGTGGAAGCAGCGATGGACGGGATGGAAGCTTATCTGACAACAATTATTCCTGGTGTGACTCCTTGTTTGTCCTGCATCTTCCCCGAAAAACCAGAGTGGGATCGGCGCGGCTTTTCTGTTTTAGGCGCTGTCTCTGGGACACTAGCTTGTCTAACAGCGTTGGAAGCAATTAAGTTGATCACTGGTTTTAGTCAGCCGCTATTGTCGCAATTACTCACCATAGACTTGAATCGGATGGAATTTGCCAAGCGTCGTTTGTACCGCGATCGCTCTTGTCCAGTGTGCGGTAATGATGCGCCTTGGAGATATGCACAATCCAATTCAATGGAAACCAGCAGCAATTGCACACATAGTTGACATAAATGCAATCTCACACATCACTACAAATACCACACCTGAAAGCACAACAACTATTCGCTACTAATCAGGAGATTTGATGACCGTTACTTTAACAGAAAAGGCCGAATTTCGTCTACGAGCATTCCTACGAGGTTCTGCGAAAGACGCTAACGAAACCACAAAAGGTATTCGCATCTCTGTCAAAGATGGTGGTTGCAGTGGCTATGAGTATCTGATGGATGTCACCAGTCAGCCGCAACCAGATGATTTAGTCAGTCAACAAGGTAGTGTGTTGGTTTACGTCGATGCTAAAAGCGCACCTTTATTAGAAGGAATTGTCATCGATTTTGTTGAAGGTCTTGTCGAAAGTGGCTTTAAGTTCACCAACCCCAACGCTACTAGTACTTGCGGTTGTGGAAAGTCTTTCAAAGCAGGTGACTGCTCCCCCGAAGGTGTACCTTGCAGCTAAATAATTCGTAATTATTACCTAGTACATCAGTTAACAGTTAACTGTTAATCGCATCAAGTCTTCCTGTAAACAAAATGGCTCATTGCTTCCCATCAAATGCAGTGTCCAACTCCGGCTTAATTCTCGAAGAATTCAGGGAGATTTAACTTCGAGAAATCTATCGATCCTATAAATTTGAGGAGAATCAGAAAATGGCTACCTATCAAGTTAGATTGATTAGCAAGAAAGAAAATATCGATACCACCATCGAAATTGATGAAGAAACTACAATTTTAGATGGTGCAGAAGAAAATGGTATTGAGTTACCTTTCTCTTGTCATTCTGGTTCTTGTTCTAGCTGTGTAGGCAAAGTTGTTGAAGGTGAAGTTGACCAATCTGATCAAATCTTTTTAGATGACGAACAAGTTGGTAAAGGCTTTGCTTTACTTTGTGTTACTTACCCTCGCTCCAACTGCACAATTAAGACCCACCAAGAACCATACCTTGCTTAATTTATTGCTGTAATCGCTACTATTTACAGCTTGTGCAAGTGTAGCTTAAATCAGGATGAACTATATCCTTCATCCTGATTTCTTATATAAATCTATTCTGAATTTATTAACACCAATGTTTTCACCATTTACAGTAAATGGCAGTTCTTTACAATTGCTAAAAGTTGGCGATCGCGGAATAGTCAAGTTCTGCAATATTCCAGATAAAAATATTCTCAAAAAACTCAAGTCTCTGGGCTTAAATACCGGGGTCACTATCACCATAGAGCAAGAATTCCCTTCTTTAATGATTCAAGTAGGAAGCATTCTTTTAGAGATAGATAAAAAACTTGCCCGTAATATCTACGTTCGTGTAATTAATAATTGATTGAATTGAGAAAAATTTTTACTGATAAGTAACTTATCTTATACCGTTTCTTAATGAAGATGTACTTTATTCTGGACTGTAGAGACTTTGCACACAAGGTCTCTACATCATTTCTTGGGTACAACTTCATAGAGAATTGGCATTACAGTATGAGAGTACTTGAAATTATTAAAATATTAGGGAAATAAAATAAATAGAGACTTTAATATATAACGTCTCTATTTAGGGAATAAAGGTAAGCCACCTAATTAGTTTTGGTTTAGTCAACAGCAACTATCACATCTGAGGATTTAATTAAAGCGTATGCTTGCTTACCCTCAGTTAGTTGGAGTTTGTCTGCTGATGATTTGGTGATAATCGAAACTATCTCTACCCCAGGCGCTAGTTCTAATGTCACCTCGGTGTTGACAGTACCAGGCACAACTTTTTTAACAGTTGTTTTCAAGAAATTACGTGCGCTAACTTCCATATATTATAATCTTACCTGCTTACAGGAAACAGAATACCAACATTTTCAGTAAAACAAATCACCCCTTTAGAATTTTTTAATTATTTCTATAGATATAAATTTAAACATTGAAAGGTGATTATCCCTCTTTTATTAAATAAATATAGAATCTATTTAGACGTTATATTATAATAATTTTATTGATTCTCTGCCCAGGCAATGTTATTTACTGAAATCCTTGATTTATCAATAAAAAAATAGCTGACATCATACAAGATAACTGTCAAAATAGCTGCTGTTGTAGTATTTTTTAAGCGGATTTAATCAATGTACACGGCAATTGTTAGAAACATTCATAATCTAAGCTTATCAGAGTGATAATATATAAGTAAGCTAAATTGTTGCTAGTGAACCTAGACCTCAGCAAAAAGCGATTACAGGGTTATCTCAGACATTCCTACCTTAATACTGGTCAATCTTAGAAATTGGGTAGATAGTCATATATCTTCAAGATGATACTCTCGGAACGCTGCGGAAATCTTTAAACAAAAACAACCAGATTTATTAGGGTTTGTCATAAGTCTCATACTTATCATGAGGTGTGTCTAATTACCTTAAACGCTTTTCAGCCGGCATATTTAATTACTCTAATTATGCAGGCTTTGCCAAAGCAGTTTGGGCGAAATTACGGCAGTTTAGAAATAATTTCCTTCCTTGCAAACATAAGGAGCAGTAATTATGAGAGCTAAACAAATTATGACTCAAGATGTAGCTACTATTCGCGGTTCTGCGAGTGTAGCAGAAGCAGTGAGACTCATGAGGCTCAAAGGACTGCGTGCTTTGATTGTCGAACCTCGTCATAGTGCTGATGCTTACGGTATTGTTACTGTGGCTGATATTGCAGGTAAGGTGATTGCTTATGGAAAAGACTCCGAAAATGTGCGTATCTATGAAATTATGAGCAAACCCTGCATCACTGTCGATCCTGATCTTGATGTAGAGTATGTAGCTCGTTTATTGTCAACTACAAATCTGTGGTGTGCGCCTGTAATTAAAGGTGAATTACTAGGCGTAATTTCCATTACAGATATTGTCAGCAAAGGCGACTGTATTCCTAAACCAAAATTAACTTTCTTACGCAAAGAATTACACAAAGCTATCTCCGATGCGCGAGGAATTTCTGCTAACTATGGCTCAGATTCTAAACGAGCTATTGAGGCTTGGGATTTAGTGGATGAACTGGAAGTAGAAGCCTGCTTTTATGGCTTACCAAAACCAGACAAATCTGCTAGAGAACTATTTGCTGATAAACCAGAGCTAGTTACAGTTTAGAGTATGGTTTTACAACTCTAATAACTAGGATTCTATAGCATTGTGTTTAGTAATGGTGGGCAATGTCCACCATTATCTTTTCCATGCAAATTCTTCCGAGTTACAACAAATGATGAACCGTAAAAGTCCTTTCAATTTGAGTGCAGCCACTAAAGAATGGTTGATAGGAAAAGGCTACAATCCTGAAGATTTAGAACAACCTGGGGAAAATGGCGATACTGCTTTGATGAAAGCTACACGAGAAGGGATTAATTCCGTCGTCAAGGAATTAATTGATTTAGGTGTGGATATCAATGCTAGAAACAACGACAATAATAATGCTTTGTGGTTTGCTTGTTTTGGTAATCATTATGATTTAATTCATCTGCTACTGGCAGCTAGAATTAACATCGATAACCAAAATGATAACGGTGCTACTGTTTTAATGTATGCCGCATCAGCAGGTAAGACAGCAGTAGTGAAGTTGCTCCTACAATATCATCCTAACTTATATTTAAAAAATTTGGATGATTTTCAGGCAATAGATTTTGCCAGCAATGTAGAAGTTCTAAGGTTACTGAAAAATGCCACAAAGTGATATTTTCGGTAAAGCCTATCATGAGGCTACTAAGCATTCTTACTTGTCGGTGCAGCTTGATCCAAATTATTTAGATGCCTCAACTCAACCATCGGCATTTAAATTTTATCCAAAGTTTTATCGCCGAGTGAAATTAAATCTCGATAATCCAATTCACTCTTTTATCTGGTTAACTAGTGCTGTCACCTTTGAGAAGGTATATAACAATGTAGCTTACAAACTTCGGGTCAATCCTTCAGCAGGCGCACTGTATCCCACTGAGATGTACGTACAGATTCGGGGAATGCCGAAAATAGTAGATGGGATATATCATTTAGAAGTTGAGAATAATTGTCTAACACTCATCTACGAATTAATTGATGATGGCTTAGAGAGTTATGTTATACCGACTAAATGTATCACTGGATTCATTTTTTTAATTAGTTCTGTTTATTATAGGTCTAGCTGGAAATATAAACAAAGGAGCTTGAGATATTGCTTATTAGATAGCGGACACCATTTAGGTGCTGTTGCTGCTTCAGCGTATCTCCATAGCCGTGATATTCAGCTAATTTTTGATTTTGATAAACTCGCTCTCAATACAGATTTAGGGTTTGAGAATAAGGAGTTTATTACTGGTTGTGCGATATCTGGCGAAATACACGAGAAACAGATTAGAAAATTAAGGCTGAAAGTTCCTTTTGTTTGCGGCACAGATTACTTTGAAGCTAATCAATTTATTGAGGATAGCTATCAAGCAACATCTGTGCAACCAAGTCACCAGCAACAATTACAACAGCCTTGCTTTGATTTTGAGCAGGATAAATTCTACCAAACTGTCTGGAATAGACGTTCGATTAGACGTTTCCGGAAAGAGTTCATTTCGCAAGAACATTACTTATATGTCTTGCAACTACTACAGCAGCCAATCCCGACAGAAAGCGGTGAGGAGATAGAAATCTACTCGGTAATACATCGAGTTGAGGGGATGAAATCAGGGTTATATAAAGGCGCGAATTTGGTTAAAGCAGGTGACTTTAGTGAACACACTGGTTACTTGTGTGTGAATCAAGCTCTTGCCAGAGATTGTGCTGTGGTTTTGTTTTTTGTGTCCAAATACACCAGTTATCAAACTGCTATGCAAATAGCTGGTTTTTTAGGACAGAGAATTTATTTGGGTAGTAATTATGTAGGCATTCAATGTAGTGGTATTGGTGCTTTTTATGATGATGAAACCCAGGAATTCTTAGAAACACATAAAGATGTGCTTTATGCAACGGCAATTGGAACCTGAATAGGATTGTAACAAAGATGAATCGGCACAGATTTGATTTTAGCGGAGATGATTCCCATCCCATGCAGCCAACTTCGGCTGACATTATCTTGAGACAGCAATTAGAGTATTCCTTAAGTAAATACTTTTATGAAGGATGCGATCGCACCTTACAGAATCTCCTCTCTAATTGCAGATGGTACGTCACAACTCAAGCCAATGCAATGACGTTGGTAATCGAATGTCCCGATCAAGTTACCAACTGGCGGGTTTTGCAAAAACTCGTCCCAATGGGTAAATTAATCAATCAAATGGTCAGCAGCGCCAAAATTCGCGTCTGTCCCCCAGAAGGCGAAGGCGTACCTTTTGAAATGAGGGTAGATGAACTCTCTGTATATCGAGACATGGCATGATGGACAGTAGGGAGCAGGGGGAGCAGGGGAGAAAAAATACCTAGTTCCCCAATCCCCAATCCCCAGTCCCCAATCCTAATTACGAATTATTTCCACAATTTTTTCAAAAACCACATCAGCAGATTTTTCAACAACAGGACTTAACTCTAGTCCAAAATCAAGATTCGCCGCCTCAATTAAATAAACTGTTACGTCTTGAGGAAAATCATCTGGAAAGATTTTCTTCCCGGCGGCTAAAGCATGATCCCAGCGAAAATCGTGTAAGTTATAACTAGGTTCGGGTAAGGCCGCTAATTCTTCACCAGGGACTTTGAATACTGCGCCGGGTTCCGAACCAGTGGAACTTGCATCAATAATTACTAATTGTTTACTACCTCTAGCTTGAAACATAACTTCCATCCCTGCGGTTCCACAGTCATACACCTG
Source organism: Trichormus variabilis 0441 (assembly GCF_009856605.1). Taxonomy (NCBI): domain Bacteria; kingdom Bacillati; phylum Cyanobacteriota; class Cyanophyceae; order Nostocales; family Nostocaceae; genus Trichormus; species Trichormus variabilis. Next base: position 6,209,818 of record NZ_CP047242.1, read on the forward strand.
CACATGGGGACGGGGATTTTCGGCTAGATATTTTTGTAAGCGTTGAGCGATGATTACGCCTACAGCATCGTCACTGCGATTGAGATTTCCGCAACCAATAATAGTGAGCATAGATATTATATTTGAGTAGGTAGCCAATTTAATAGAAATATAGGACTACTATTTGATTTGTGAATTATACGTAGGGTGGGCATTGCCCACCGTATCCGGGTTTTGGTGGGCAATACCTACAGATACTTACTTCATTCTGTACTGTAGAGACGTTGCATGCAACGTCTCTACATCATTTATTTGGCGCAACTTCATGGAGAATTGGTATTATGTCCAATTTAGTGAATAAATACATTATAAAATTTACAATAAACATAGTTAACCATTTCATTCTTAACAGGTATTACTAAATATGGTCTTTAGTGATGTAGTTGAAGCAATCAAAGCGCTTTCTTTTGAGGAGGAACAAGAAATTCAATTGTTATTACAGCAGTATCTAAAGGAGGAACGTAGATAGGAAATGTATGATAACTACAAAAAAGCAAAGCTAGAAGAAAAGAATGGTGAGTTAAAGTTCACTGCTAATATTGACCAACTGAAACAAATGCTAGAAGAGTAAAGTTAAAAACCTAAATAATTCTTGCTTGTTAAAAGATTTGCTGTGGTGTAATTTGTAGCCCAACAAATAGGGAATCTTCTAAACTATCATTACCCCGTTTAGTTTGAGGAGGAGCATCAGCATAGAAAATAGTCACAGTTTTTGCTCTAGGGTCAATAATCCAAACTCGCTTCACTTTGGCATTCAGATAATCTGTTGCTTTTTCGATCATTTCTCCGAAGGTTTGACCAGGAGAGATAATTTCAATCACTAATTCCGGTGCAACAGGACAAGCTTCATCTTGCAACCAATCAGCAGCAAGACTGTTATAAGAAACATAGACCAAATCTGTTACAGGAACCCAGTCTTGTTGATTTCTTGTTAGTTTAATAGCCCTTTCAATGACAACTCGCCCCTTTCCTTGCGCCCATGCAGATAAGAGTATAAATAATGCACCTGTTATGGAACTATGAAAAAATTTTGGCGACATTTCACCATTTTTAAGTTTGGGGACAGCTTCTCCGTCAATTAATTCATAGATAATATCTGTTTCGGGGAGTGCAAGAAATTCTTCTAGGGTGAGTTTGTTTTTGAGTTGAGTCATGGTTAATATGAGGTTAGTGATGACTCTATGTTGATGGAATTGTATATATTTAGCATACACGCAAGTTTAGATACCCGAATTTTGTTATAGCGTTTCTTAATGAAGATGTGCTTTATTCTGGACTGTAGAGATGTTGTATGCAACGTCTCTACATGATTTTTTGATGCAACTTCAGAGAGAATTGCTATCAGTAGTATTATGTGCGATCGCTTGATACTACTATAGGATTTAATTTACCAGTTATCATACTTTCTCTTAATTTACTCTTAATATTAAAATCTTAAGCTCCTAGCGATTTGTCATCACAACAAACTGCACAATATGAAATTCACAAAATTGCTGGGAGTCTTAGCTCCATTTTGCTTACTTGGTATTTCTGCAACTTTTATCTCTTCCAGCACTGCACAGCCATCATTTAATGGTCGTGGCCCCAAAAGTTTCGACTTTGCACTCATTGGTGATATTCCCTATGATGCTAGACAAGAAACAGAGACTCAAAAGTTAATCCAAGATATAAATAATTCCTGGGTTCGCTTTGTTATTCATGATGGCGATTTTAAGAGTGGTTCTAGTCCATGTTCTAATGAGCTATTCTTGCAAAGATTCCAGTTATTACAGCAATTTAGACATCCCCTCGTCTATGTATTTGGTGATAACGAATGGACAGATTGTCATCGTCCCGCAGCTGGTGGATATGATTCCCTTGAGCGTTTAGCAAAATTACGTGAAATTTTTACTCAAGGAGATAGAAGTTTAGGACAAAGAACAATTGAGCTAAATCGTCAAAGTGATAAGTCTCAATACAGTAAGTTTCGGGAGAATGTTTACTGGACGGAAGGGGATGTTTTATTTACTGGTATTCACGTTGTTGGTAGTAACAATAACCTTGGCAGAAATGCAGTAAATGATGCTGAATATGCTGAACGTAATGCTGCTAATATTGTCTGGCTAAAAGAAGCCTTTGCTCGTGCTAAAGCTAAAAGAAGCCTTGGTCTGGTAATTGTTATTCACGGCAATCCAGATGATTTTAATATTCCAGCCAATGCACAACAAAATGGCTTTCGTGATTTTGTGAATGTGCTGAAAAGTGAATTGAAAAATTATAGTAAGCCAGTAATGCTGGTTCATGGAGATAGCCATTACTTCCGCATTGACAAACCTTTAAATATAGATGAAGCACCCGGCACAGCGATTACAAATTTCACACGGGTTGAAACCTTTGGTTCTCCCAATGTGCATTGGTTACGAGTCACAGTGAATCCCAGAAATCCCAATCTCTTTGAGATAAATCAAGAGATTATACCTGCAAAATAGTAAGAGAAATGAGGAGATAGGAAGATAGGAAAAACACTTCCTTCTCTCCCTTGTTTTGGATATCAGAACTGGACATTATATTTATCGGCAAGCTCAGAAAGCTTTTCGTACTGCTGAATAGCAGCTTCCAAAATTAATTGTTTTGCTTCTTCTGGTGTATTGCCATTCTCTGGAATTAGATACTTAACATAAAGCGATATGAAATCAACCATAATTGCTGAACCTACCAAACCATGACTATCGGCTTCTTGTCCAGCGATCGCCGATACTAAACCTGCTTTAATTGGGTCTGGTTTTGATTTCATGAACTGGTCAATAATTTGCCAGATATACTCATTGGGTATTAATTTTTCTAACTTAGTTTTGTCGGGTATAAATTCTATACCTGCCGCTCTCGACTGCTCTACAACACACCATTCTGTAAATTCTTGTAGTGCTGTTTCGGGAAGTTTGGGGAGATATTTGTGCAGTTCTAAATCAGACACAAGCTTACCTATAAATTTCAGTTTTGTTGAAGTGCATTAAGGCAAGCCTAACTTACTGTTTCTATTAGTTTTAGTGTGTTACGCTACGAGTTTCAGATAAATATTGCAAGTGCTAAAATCTGGGGTTCAAAGTTATACCAATTTGAAAAATGAATGCGACAGATATATAGCGCCAAACGCTTTTCCTGTCTTGATTCTTAATTTTGAATTTTGTAGCTTTAGCTTCCCGTAGGGTATTTTGAATTTTGAATTGGTATTACCCTTTTGCCTGAGAAATTTTTTGTAAAAACTCTCTGACTTCTCTGGGGTTACGAAGGATAAATACTTGCTGATTTGATGTCAGATTGCTGAGTCTTTGTAAAATATTAGGACGACGGGCAATGGGATATGACCAGATATATTTGCAAAATTCCCAGTTCAGTCTTTCTGGACAACCTGATGACATATCTGGTCTAGATTTACCCGCATATTGCCAACGTCGCTGCATAACTCGTAGCAAGCATAACAGGCGAGTAAAATCGAGAAAAATGACCATATCTGCTACAGGTAAACGTAAATCTAAGGTATTACCATAGTTGCCATCCATAATCCAAGAATCACGCTTAATTAGGTCTTGAATGATTATTTGCCATTCATCTTTGGCAGTTTCCACCCATCCAGGATTCCAGTAAAAAGCATCCAAGTGAATTACGTCTAAATCTAAAATTCTTCCCAGTTCACGGGCTAGGGTAGATTTACCAGCACCTCCAGAACCGATGATCATAATTTTCTGCATTTGCCAACAAGGGTAGAGGCGATGATTGTAAGTCAAATCAAATACAACCAGCAGCAGTGGCCACTACATTATGGCAAACATTCAGAAAGCGATCGCTGATCAATCAATTCAAAATTCAACACAACTACCCCTTGTGGATGGGGCTTGAACCGAACCAGCATTTTTCTTTCCTTCTGCCCTCTGCCCTCAGCATAGCTGCCTTTCTTCGTCAAGGCAGGGCTAAAATAGTAATCTACGTGTAAATTGCTTGAACTATTGATTTTATGACTTCTGCTACGACTGTAAAAACTGAGTATGAAGCGATTATTGGTCTAGAAACCCATTGTCAGCTGAGTACTAATACCAAAATTTTCTCTAGTAGCTCAACAGCGTTTGGGGCTGACCCTAATACTAACATTGACCCGGTGTGTATGGGCTTACCTGGTGTTTTGCCTGTACTTAACGAAAAAGTCTTAGAATACGCTGTTAAGGCGGGTTTGGCGTTGAATTGCCAAATTGCTAAATATAGTAAATTTGACCGTAAACAGTACTTTTATCCTGATTTACCGAAAAATTACCAAATTTCTCAATATGACTTACCTATAGCTGAACATGGTTGGTTAGAAATTGAGTTATTAGATGCTGAGGGTAACCCGAAACGTAAACGAATTGGGATTACCCGTCTGCACATGGAAGAAGACGCAGGGAAACTGGTACACGCAGGGAGCGATCGCATCTCTGGTTCTACCTATTCTCTGGTAGACTACAATCGTGCGGGTGTGCCATTGGTAGAAATTGTCTCAGAACCAGATATCCGTACTGGGCAAGAAGCTGCCGAATATGCCCAAGAATTACGCCGGGTGATGCGTTATCTCGGTGTTAGTGATGGCAATATGCAGGAAGGTTCTCTGCGCTGTGATGTGAATATATCTGTGCGTCCTGTCGGACAAGAAAAGTTCGGCACGAAGGTAGAAATTAAAAACATGAACTCCTTCAGTGCCATTCAAAAAGCCATTGAACACGAAATTGAACGGCAAATAGAAGCGATAGAGTCAGGGGAAAAGATTATTCAAGAAACGCGGCTGTGGGAAGAAGGTTCACAACGCACAATTAGTATGCGGACTAAAGAAGGTTCTAGCGATTACCGCTACTTCCCCGAACCGGATTTAGCACCCATTGAGGTGTCGGAAGCACAACTGAGTCAATGGCGTGGCGAATTACCAGAACTACCAGCTCAAAAACGCCATCGTTACGAAAGTGAGTTGGGACTGTCGGCTTATGATACCCGCGTGCTGACAGAAGATGTCACTGTATCTCAATATTTTGAAGCAGCGATCGCATCTGGCGCAAATCCCAAAGCAGCCGCTAACTGGATTACCCAAGATATCGCCGCCTATCTCAACAAACAAAAACTCAGCATCGCAGAAATCGGCTTAACTCCCGCTAACTTAGCCGATGTGATTACCCGGATTGAAACTGGCAAAATTAGCAACGCCCAAGCTAAACAAAAATTACCAGAGTTACTCACAGGATTATCCCCTGAAAAAGCCTTTGCAGGTCAAGAACTCATCAGCGACCTCAGCGTTTTGGAACCCATCGTTGATGAAGTCATAGCCGCTAACCCCAAAGAATTGGAAAAGTACCGCAACGGTAACATCAATCTTAAGGGTTTCTTCGTCGGTCAAGTGCTGAAAAAGACCAACAAACGTGCTGACCCCAAACTAACAAACGAATTGGTAGAAAAGAAACTGAACGGCTAACACCAGTATTTTGTCAGTCATCTTTTCACAATAGTTTTACATAAAGTACAAGAAAGTGGGTGTCGATAATCACAATCAAGCGGTTATTATGAATGTATTATACGCACCCTAATAAACAGGAGAGTTACGCAAGTTGCTCTCCTTATTTCTTTTTAACGTGAGTCTCCAACGGAGGCGCACCTGCGGGAAGGGCGAAAGAAAACTTTCTGTTTTCTTAGGAGTTCGATAAGTTCGGAAGAACCTCTCTCCAAACCTCTCCCCGCGTCGGGGAGAGGCTTAAAACCCTGATTCTTTGGTACTCAGTTATAGGTTTTTAGCCCCTTCCCTTGTAGGGAAGGGGTTGGGGTTAGGTTCCGTCGAACTCACTCACGTCTTTTTAGATAGATACCCCAGGTTTAGATAAGCAGGGGAGGCAATGGGAGGAAAGAGAATTATTTTCAGAATTTTTCTCCTCCCCTGAACTGTATTGCTAGATACAGCTAAGTAATTTTTGTTTATTCTTTAACGCGCAGCAGTTTGCTACTTTTGAGAACAAACTTACTGTTTTCAGTACAAGTTTTAACATCGAAATTTTAGATCCCAGACTTCTTTAAGAAGTTGGGGATCTAGCTATGCTAAAAAGTATATATACATACAGACAAGAAAGACTAAAATAAAATGAAGAATTTGGTTTTTTCAGTGCCAAAATTATAAGATAGTTATAGTGACTGGGGATACAGAAAATTTATTTATAGTCCTGTCTACTGTATATTCCAGGGTACCTGAGTACAGCTTAATATATTGCAAAATATCTGGCTCAGATCGTATCAAAGTCTTACATATTAAGTTATTTGTAGCGAGTACAAAAATTCTGAACCCCTCGTCTAAAAATACTAGTACCCTGCACACAAAATACTAGTACCTATATCCCAAGAGAATTTTTAAGTTTATTTAAATTCCGGTTTGTAGCGGTTGAGTACAAGCTTAATTAATCCAATAAATCCAATCGGCATTTAATGTACTGTCTGCTTTGGAGCAATCTGATATAAGCAGAAAAATAGCACACGGCTCTTTTAACCAGATAGTACTGATGCAACAATCCTTAGACGGTATCGAGAATCCACCTGATTCGACACATACATCCTTGGTGAAAAATCTACTCTCTGGCGTTTTTCTAGAGCCATTGTTGAGTGATTTTCTGATTATTTTTGAACGCGACCCGGCGGCGCGTAATTGGCTGGAGGTAATATTCTGTTACCCCGGACTGCACGCGATTTGTTTGCACCGTTTTGCTCATTGGTTGCACCGTCGTGGGGTGGTTTTCTTCCCACGCTTAATTTCTCACTTGGCTAGGTTTCTCACAGGAATTGAGATTCACCCAGGTGCAGTGATTGGTAAAGGTGTGTTTATCGACCACGGGATGGGCGTTGTCATTGGTGAAACGGCGATTGTGGGAGATTATGCCCTAATTTATCAAGGGGTGACTCTGGGCGGTACTGGGAAGGAAAGTGGTAAGCGTCATCCCACGGTTGGGGATCATGTGGTTGTGGGTTCGGGGGCGAAGGTGTTGGGGAATATTCAAATTGGCGATCGCGTGCGGATTGGCGCTGGTTCGGTTGTGTTGCGTGATGTTCCTCATGATTGCACAGTTGTGGGCATTCCTGGGCGGATTATCACCCACAAGCCCAAGACTGATCTCTCTCCCCTGGAACATGGGAAGTTACCTGATGTGGAAGCAGATGTGATTCGTTCTTTGCTATCGCGCATCGAACAATTGGAGCAAAAACTGCAAACCCTGACAAATCAGCCGAAGGAACCAGAACTGTTGACGAAAGATAAGTAATTATGTTACCACCTTGTAGTTCTCAAGTGTTGCAGATACCGTTGTGCGATCGCTGGCAGATTTATCACCGATTGCAAGAGTTGATGATCCCCTGTTCCTGTCATGCCGATGGTTCGTTACGGGTGCAAATAAATAGTTGGCTGACTGCAATTTTAGTCCGCAGTACTGTGATGCAATTTCTAGCTCCTCGTCAAGAATTAATAGACTGGCTAGAGCGTTGCTGGCATTGCAACCATGATTAGCAAAAGTCATATATTTTTTCATCTATTCTCGAATATTTAATCAATCGAGTCTCAGGACTAAATTATGATGCAACGATGATTTTCATGAATATACATCAATTAATTGTCCTGAAACCATTGATTATAAAAAAATGCAGTTCACCAAAAACTACAGCTTCATGATTTCCATAATTTCCTTCATTAGCTATTTGAATATATGATGCTCACCACTGACAGTAAAGATATAGAATTACTCAATTTTTTATATAATGAACTTGAGCTTTCTGAGAAAGATATGGCTTTGGCGTTGAAACACCGGGAGTTTGATAATGGGCCTCTACCCATGCTCCTCTGGCAATATGGGCTAGTCAACTTAGAGCAGCTAGAGCAAATTTTAGATTGGTTATATAACGAAATTTAGATATATTTTCTTCTAGAAAGTAATATAGTTATCAACTTTAAATGATATTTAATAGTATTTATCTATAAATATAAAGTGCCGAAAATATTTTCCATACTTTAGGAAATATTTTAGGTTATTTTGCATATTTGCTAACATCCATGAAACTTGATTATTGATTATGAAGATTCGCGTATTTTTTCCAAAATTATTCTTAAATGATACATAAATTTAGTTCTCTGTCATACAGATATATTGTTATTGTTTAGCTAATATTTAGAAATCATGAAGATGAATTATTAAAGACGAGAGTTCATAGCATTTGCCATTCTTCCTGCAAGGTGAAAAACAGGGATTTATCACTACTAGTGATTACAGAAAGAAACTCTCAACCTAAAAAGAATATTAAGAAAATTCCTAAGAGGGACGCTTGAGATGAATAAAGTTCTCATTAATGACACTACATTACGTGATGGCGAACAAGCCGCAGGTGTTGTTTTTACCTTAGAAGAGAAAGTGGCGATCGCTAAATTTCTCGATACCATCGGCGTACCCGAATTAGAAGTGGGGATTCCGGCGATGGGTGAGGAAGAAATGCGGGCGATCTGCGCCATTTCTAACTTAGGTTTAAAAGCTAACCTCCTGGCGTGGAACCGCGCCGTAATTTCAGATATCAAAGCTTCTGTTGCTTGCGGGATGGAGCGAGTGCATATTGCGATCCCTGTTTCCGGGATTCAAATCGCCGCAAAATTCCACGGACAATGGCGGGTAAGTCTGCAAAGACTCAAAGATTGTATCAGCTTCGCAGTTGATCAAGGTCTTTGGGTAGCAGTCGGGGGGGAAGATTCCTCTAGAGCTGATGAAAACTTCCTCTTGGATGTAGCACTATACGCTCAAGAATGGGGTGCATCTCGATTCCGCTTCTGTGACACAGTAGGAGTCCTCGATCCTTTCACCACCTACGGAAAAGTTAAGCTACTCGTCTCAGCTTTAACAATTCCTGTAGAAGTCCATACTCACAATGATTTTGGTATGGCGACAGCTAACGCCCTAGCAGGAATTAAAGCTGGAGCCGCATCTGTCAATACTACCGTGATTGGCTTGGGTGAAAGAGCAGGTAACGCCGCCTTAGAAGAAGTCGTTATGGCTATCAAACGCATCTATGGCGTAGATATGGGGATTGACACACCCCGTTTGTTGGAATTGTCCCAACTGGTAGCAGCCGCCTCTGGTGCTAACGTACCACCTTGGAAGGCGATCGTTGGTGAAAATACCTTTGCTCACGAATCAGGTATTCATGCACATGGTGTACTGCAAAATCCTGATACCTATGAACCATTCGCACCTGAAGAAGTCGGTTGGGAACGCCGCTTAGTTGTAGGTAAGCATTCTGGCAGACATTCAGTCTCCAACTTGCTAGAACAGCACGGGATATTTTTGAACCCAGAAGAAACCCAGTCTGTTTTAGATGCAGTGCGCCAACAGTCAGTTAAGAAAAAACGCAGTTTGACTACAGAAGAACTGTTGAACTTGGTCAAAGAACAGAGGTATTCTCATGCAGCGCGATGAAAACGAGTTAGAGTCAGAACCCGTTTATGAGATTGGCGAAAAAGTCAGACTTCGTAAACAAATTAAAAATGATGGCACATTTCCAGGCAGAGACCTTGGGGAAATCTTAGCGAAAAAAGGAGAAATTGGTTACGTATCTAGTATAGGTACTTTCTTACAACGTTCCTATATTTATGCCGTGCATTTCTTGGAAAAAGGAATCATTGTTGGTTGTCGAGAAAAAGAACTAGAATCTGCCGAGGAAAACCATGAAAGTGATGTTACGAGTGGATGATGCCGGTAACTTAACGGTCTACGTTCCTAAAAAAGATTTGGAAGAAATAGTAGTCAAACAAACAGATGGTGCTGGAGGTAAAATTCTGACTCTAGCTAATGGTTGGGAATTAGAATTTCGGGAAATACCAGATGTAGCTAATTTACCCAAAACCTTGGAAGCTAAAAAACTGGAATAAATAATTCGTGATTTTTTCAGCCACATGAAAATCTAGATTCCCGACTTTTCCAAGAAATCGGGAATCTATAACTCAACCATGCTCGTAATTTTATTGTGAGTAACTAATAATGGGTGACAAATTTCTGACGTTATCAGAGTTTAATCTTGAGGGTAATTTTTTGGGCTTTGCTGGTAAGAAGCCGAGAAAAGTTAAATATTTAAGTTTGGCAGTTCCCTCCGGTGATGTGTTAGTTAAACTACCGAAAAAATTACGTGGTTGTTTGAGTTCATCTTTAGAAATAGGTGAACCAATTAATATTTATGGAACCTGTAAGTTAAACAGATATACAGGCACAATTAAACTGAAAGCTTATCAAGTAATACCATTTACTTCTAACCCAGATCAATGTTTACCATCACCACCACCAGCTAAAATTATGGTGTGCCAAAAATCTGGTTGTGTTAAACGCGGTGGTGAAGGGTTATTGTCGGAATTAGAAAAAACTTTGTGCGATCGCGGTTTACTCGACAAGGTGACAATAGAACACACTGGTTGTCAAAAACGCTGTAGCAGCGCCCCTAACTGTGTTCTGATGTTGGGTAAGAAAAAATACAAGAAAATCCATCCAGAGGCGATCGCTTCTCTGCTAGAAAATTATTTAACTGCTGATCACCCCTGTCACACAGAGGATTAGTAGTCTACAACTGTTGACTACTGACCATTGACCATTGACTACAAACCCACCAATTCTCGTGATTCAAAATCTGTGAGTTGTTGGGCAATTTTCAGTCTGGCTTCTAGTTTAGCTACACTGAATTGGTTACGCAGATATTCTAAATGGGCGATCGCATTGGCTTTCTCTCCAGTTAGCTGGATGAGTGTGTCCATCGCCTTTTGATATTCCTGATTCACCAGTAGCACTTCAAAACGACGCGCCCGGCGTTGAGCATCATTTTTTAAGTCCATCTCAAAGGCGGCGACTCGATCTGCGTTACCTTCAAAGCGGTTAATTTGTTGCTGTACAGCCATCAACTGTGAGTCTACTTCATTCACTCGTTGGGCTGCTTGAGCGATCGCCGATGGATAATGATTTAATGGCATCATCGAAACAATCTTCCTCAAAAAATACTTTTCCCTAGATACCCGACTTCTTAAAGAAGTCGGGTATCTGTGTACGTCAAGCTAACTTTGCAAGGTTAATTAGAAACAAAAAAATCTCCTTCTCCCCCGAAGTTCGCCCGGAGGGAAACCCTCCTTGCGACTTCTCCCCATGCTCCCCATGCTTCCCCTGCTCCCCCTGCTCCCTCTGCTTACCTTAGCCTAGCAATTTTGGGTTGGTGAACTACTAAGCCGCCTCTCTCATGGGTGTTGAAATAGTTACCTCTGGAAACGGTAGCGAGAGTTGTTCAGCTTGAGGTACAGCAGCTTCTTCTAAAACCTGAATTTCAATATTTACACTCACCAAATAACTACCTGTATCAGCACCAACTGCTTCGGCGATTAACTTGGCAAATTCTGGACGTTTCGCAGTCAGTGGATCACGTAAAATGCAACGATCCCATTCGTGCTTGGCAGTTGGATTTAAGTTAAGAATGTAGTGCTTGATCATATTACACTGCACTAGGCTTTTTGGACGCTACATATCTATTATAGTACGGAAGTACTATAATGACAAGTTTCAGGATTGGGGATTGGGGACTGGGGACTGGGGACTGGGGATTGGGGATTGGGGATTGGGGACTGGGGACTATTAGCTAGCCTTACCGTTCTCCTGAGGAGGCGGTAGCTGATTTTCGTTCACCCAGATGGCTTGTTGAGGTACGGGAATAAAAATGCCGGCTTTGTCGAAGGCGATTTTCAGACGGCGGCGGTATTCTCTGGCTACATCCCATTGTTTGAGGGGTTGTGTTTTAATCCAGACGCGAATAATTAAACCGCGATCGCCAAAGTTATCGATTCCCAATACTTGCGGTGTTTCGATAATTTGTCTTTGCCAAAGGGGGTCTTGATCCATTTTTAAAGCTACATCCCTAATCAACTTTAAAGCTTGGTCAATATCAGCCTGATAATCTACAGGAATGGTTAAATCGGCTCTTGACCAGCGACTAGAGAGATTGGCGACGATTTTAATTTCACTGTTGGGAATTGTAATTAAGCGTCCTTCGGAGTCGCGTACCTGAGTCATTCGCAAATTGAGATTTTCGACTAAGCCGCCAACATTGCCGACATTAATCACGTCACCCAAAGCGTACTGGTCTTCTAGGATAATCAAAAAGCCATTAATCGCATCCTTAATTAAGTTCTGGGAAGCCAAGGACACGGCCACACCGACTAAACTTGCACCAGCTAGCAAAGGAACGATATCTATACCCAAGGCTACCAGCGCCAGCAAAATCCCGACTCCTATACAGACGATAGTGGCAATACTTTTGGTCACACCGGAAAATGTAGAAACACGCAGTTGCATCCGTTCTGAGGCTTCAGGCGTTAGTAAAGCACCACTGCTGATGAGAGTGGTAGTAAAGCGGTCAATTAACGCATAGGTCAAACGAATCGCTACATAAGTTCCCACGCCGACCACAGCTAATCGTAAAGGAATTTGGGCTGCGGTGAAAATAGCTACTTGAAAGGTGCGGGTGTAGGGAAATAAACCCAAGATGATCAAATTTCCACTTCCCCAAATTCCCACCTGGGTGAATTGAAACAACCGTCTTTTGACTTCTTGCAGATGTTGATGCTGCTGTTGATTTAATTGAGTTGTAATCTGTTTGGCAACTGGTGGTGAGGAAACATTAGATTTTACACCATGCCTCAAGGCGCGACGTTGCCAGTGTGTTGTACCCCAACTGGCGATCATCATAGCCAAGGCGATCGCTCCCGCAATTTTCGCCTGGTCGATAATAAATTGAGTTTGCCGTTCTCGTCTGGCTCGTTGTAAGTCTTGCTTTAACGACTCTTTAATACTTTCCGCTAATGTGAACGCATCTCCTTCTCCCAAGCTAGCATCCTGGGAAGTAATGGTCATTAAGTAGCGATTATTGACGTAAATTACTGGTAATCCGTTGAGTGTGCGGACTTGGATATCTGCTTCTGTGGCAGACGAACGCACATAATTTTGAGTGATTTCTTGCAAATTCTGCTCAATATTTTCTCTACGTTCTGCAAGATTGGTTTTGGTTGCTGCTATCTGAAATAAACGGCGACCATCCAAATACACCCAGTCCGATACAACTCTACTATCTGATTCGTTGCTGATACTACTTGGTAATTGTAGTTGTGGTAAAAACGGTATCTGGGCTGTAGCTTTTGGCATAGAGACAACGGTGATAGCCATTGACCCAGCGATCGCCAAAATGTGAAATAGCACTCCAACACCTCCTTATAATTCGTAATTTTGACAGTTTCCTTAGCTATCCTCCACAATGAGTATCAGTAATTGTACCTATCTAAAGTTGAGTTTCTGCTTTTCAGTGTTGTAAAAATGTGAGATTTTTTGTTATTTCTCTATCTTTAGATAGATGACAAATGAGTTCATCTACTCAATGGGATAGTTAAACAAAGCATTGATAATACTTTTAGCAAAAATAAAGGTAAAAGGAAAAAGCTGGACATAACGTTGACATTAAGCATGGTAAACGTCAAGCTAGTCCAGAGAACCATTGACTAGGTTTTTGGTAATTACCCCCAAAAATTATTAGTCGTGGAATAATTGAATAAAGTGCGTAAAGTATCTACGTAGCTTTTTTTACTTTTTGAGGAACTTTTGATGACCGCAACTTCTCCCCGATTAAAGCACGAGGTTAAAGACCTCGCCCTCGCTCCCTTGGGAAGACAGCGTATTGAATGGGCTGGACGGGAAATGCCGGTATTGCGGCAAATCCGCGATCGCTTTGCCCAAGAAAAACCCTTTGCTGGACTTCGCCTTGTGGCTTGCGCCCACATCACCACAGAAACAGCACATTTGGCGATCGCCTTAAAAGCTGGTGGTGCAGACGCTGTATTGATTGCTAGTAACCCCCTATCAACTCAAGATGACGTAGCTGCTAGCCTCGTCTTAGATCACGAAATCCCCGTATTTGCTCAAAAAGGCGAAGATAACGCCACCTACAATCGCCACGTCCAAATAGCTTTAGATCATCGCCCCAATATCATCATTGATGATGGTAGTGATGTAGTGGCAACTTTGGTACAAGAACGCCAACATCAAATCAGCGATTTGATTGGTACCACTGAAGAAACCACCACAGGTATTGTCCGTTTACGCGCCATGTTCAAAGATGGCGTTCTTACCTTCCCCGCCGTCAATGTTAACGACGCAGACACCAAGCACTTCTTTGATAACCGCTATGGTACTGGTCAATCTACCCTAGACGGGATTATCCGCGCTACAAATATTTTGTTAGCTGGTAAGAACGTCGTCGTTGTCGGTTACGGCTGGTGTGGTAAAGGTACAGCCCTGCGCGCCCGTGGTATGGGTGCAAACGTCATCGTTACCGAAATCGACCCCATCAAAGCAATTGAAGCCGTGATGGATGGTTTCCGCGTCCTGCCAATGGCGGAAGCTGCACCCCAAGGTGATATCTTTATCACTGTGACTGGTAACAAGCACGTCGTTCGGGGTGAACACTTTGATGTCATGAAAGACGGTGCGATCGTTTGTAACTCTGGTCACTTTGATTTGGAACTTGATTTAAAATACTTGGCTGCTAACGCCAAAGAAATCAAGGAAGTCCGTCCTTTCACCGAAGAATATAAATTGACAAACGGTAAATCCGTCGTCGTTCTCGGACAAGGACGTTTGATTAATCTAGCTGCGGCTGAAGGACACCCAAGCGCAGTTATGGATATGAGTTTTGCTAACCAAGCTTTAGCTTGTGAATACCTAGTGAAGAATAAGGGTAAGTTAGCTCCTGGTTTACACTCTATTCCTGTTGAGGTTGATCAAGAAATTGCTCGCTTGAAGTTGCAAGCAATGGGTATTTACATCGATACTTTGACTCCTGAGCAAATTGAGTACATCAACTCTTGGACTAGTGGAACTTGATGTTAGTTAATTAAGTTACTTATGTTTTGGGGATAAGCCCGAAAGCTTATCCCTTTTTTGTTTCTCGCGCAGAGATGCAAAGATGGTAATAAATTTATTCTGATTCTTCTTCAATTAAATCTTCGTTAGTTAAACCACCTTCACTAACTTTTATAAGGTTTGCTGAGACTTCAGTTGTTTTTGAATCTAAATTGTTTTCTTTTCTCATCTTTTCAACAAAAGTAGAAATTAGAGCCTCTAACTGAGTATCATCATTTAATAAAGTATTATCAATAGATTCTGGTGTTATAAACTCGACCCTAACTTTGACTATATCCTGCTCAATTTTGACTATATCCTGCTCATATATTCTCTGAATACGATTCTTAATAAGCTTTTCTAAATGGTCTTTATCTTGAGTAGATAAATTGATTAAAGGCAGAATTAGTATTAATTTGTTTTTAACATTATCATTTAATATCAAGTCTTTTAGACGAATTGTAGGTATCAGCAAAGCATTCTGTCTTGATATTTGCGATTTGGATTTGATCCAGATTGGATAAATTATAAGCTCATCTTGAGAAAGTCCTTTAGACTCAAATATTTTCTTGATGAATTTTAATAAATCGGAACTCAAATAATAAGATTCTATTAAATTAAATAGCATAAAAGCATAGCCTTTGCTCTCATCTAACTGGTTTAATTCCGATGTTGTACGATAAATAATACTGCTTGGTTTTAGAGTAGACAAAAAATCGATTTTGAGAAAATATTCATCTATTAATTGATCTAAATAGTAGGCATTAACAGGAATTCTTCTGGAAAAGCTCATGCTTCTTTCAAAAGCATCATCTACAACTTCAAACCAGAATAATCCGTTTTTGTTCAAATTCATAAAGCATACTAACCTCTCTATTCCAGGTATAGTCTTCCAAACCACAACAGATTCGGAGTTTAGATTGACATTTTCAGTCCTTCCATCAGACTGGATAAGATTATAACCATGCTCTCTATGAAGTTTTCTAACTATATCTACTATATTGAATTCCTGAGCTTGTATTGCGCCACCAAAAGAAGAGATTAAATTTGGTTTTGTGAGACTATCTGCAACGTCTAATAAACGGTGATCAAAATTAGTGGGTATATATTTTATACAATTTCCTAAAATATCAGGTTTTTGTTCTATAAAATTTCTAATTGTGCTAACAAAACGCGCAGTCAGCAATATCCAATCAACTATATCTTTTAATTGAAATTTAACTTCAAATGAAGAGTCATAATCACCAGAAAGCCGCAAAATTTGACTAAACATCAGAAAATCAGTAAATATTAAAATATTTTTATAGAATTCTGTTTTCTCTAGAGTTGATTCAGGTTTGATAATTAAATCATTGTTCATTTGAATAATCGTTTGATGAATTTGTTTAAAGTCCTTTTCTATCACGTCATTTTTTCCGCCAATTCCAAGAGAACTCATCTCTAAGGTCTTAATTTTCTTATATATTTGTTTTACTAAGTCACAAATATGTTTATGTTGGGGGGTAGATTTCTCTTCTTCACTATTTAATTTTGTGACTTCTCGTAGCATCAAGGATAACCATATAAATGGGCTACGATGAGGCTCTTTATCTCGTGCATTTGATGATGCTTTTAGATCGGTACTAGTTAAAATATCTTCTACATCTTTTTCCCAGAGGATATCAAGATTTTTTGTGTTTACTAAAGGTTTAGCAATCGCTGGAGAACAATGACCTAATCTACTCTCCTCTTCTGCTGTTTCACGTGATAGTTCAGATGGAATCCTACTTTCATCTAGATTTTCTTGAAATAAATAGTGTTCTTGTAGAGCAGCAATCGAGTTATGTAGGGCGTAATATGAATCACTTACGCACGCTCTTCTTTGATTTTGCATCAAATTGATAAGAGCAGAAGAAGAATTTTGTTCTGCTGCATTTATCAAAATACTTACCCTGCTTACAAGTAAAGAATATAAATTAGTCTTTATTTGTTCTATTTCTTGATCTTGTATATTATCTGAAAATGCAACTTCAACTGAACTGACTTGGCAGTGTAAGTATCCCCGATTTAGTTTTACAAAAAATGCTCTTGATGATCTACTAGAAAATGAAAATTTAGATGACGAATCTTTAAAACCAATTTTTTCAAGTATTTCTACAACTTTTGGTACAGAAAATTTCCATTCTATATTCTTGTCAATAACAAGCTTAACTGGATATATCAGATCATTACGATCAATATAAATAATATCTCTTGGCATATTTAAAACCTAGATACTAATTAAATAATTTGTGCATTTTGTGTAAACCTTATCTATTCTCATATCAATCATCTTCAAACGTCAATAATCAAACTCAGTAAATTTAATTTGCATCTGCACAGACAAAATTAGCCTACGCTGGGTTAAGAATATTGTTTTTAGTCCACTTATATAGACTAAACTTCGGTTGGGGAAGGTTGTGCAAAAAAAACTCATAGCTGCCAAAAGAAGTGAAGAGTAAATAGCAGTTACGTAGAGATTGAATATCTCTACTGGGAAACCCCTCAGGTTGAATCCTATTTTTCAGATATATGAATTTTTAGATTAATAGTTTCTTGCAAACTGCCTAAGTAAGTTAGCAACCCATAGATAAAAGTTACAATTCCTGTCATTTCCAGCAATTCCTCAATCACTATGCCAATTATGGTTATTGTCCCAAGCCGACCAAAATATTCTCTTAAAAGCCCTCCTACCATTTCCATACCCAAGGTTCCGCTTATATAAAAAGTTGCGGCAAGGAGAAATAAATATTGGGCTGAAATTGAATGCTTCTCGTAGTGATGGGATAATTAATATTTCGTGGAAGCTAAATGCTTCATCTAGACTGAGAAAGAGAAATCAATTGTCAAATCGACATCATGGGAAGATAGCTGTGACATATAAATCTTTTAGCGATATTCTGAAAATTGACTAAAAATTTACACCAGAATAATTTTATTAAATGAGGAATACTAACTGTATAAAGCAGCCTTCATTCTATTTTTCAGACTTGCTTTATTAAATTAAGATTTGTTGTAATGGTGCGATCGCACCTGATAATATGGCGTAAATACAGCCATGATTCTAAGGACAATTATTTACGCCGATTTACCAAAATTTCTGGAATCTAACCAGCAGCCAGTTTACCCCAACTCACATAAGGTAACTTAGCAGATGTTACCCGCACTTGCTCGGTGTTCGCTACCAACTGACCGCAAGCATCCCAAGCCCCAGTAATAAAGGTGCTTCTGGTTCCTTCACCAATGGAGATTGGCGCGGTGAAATCACCAACTTGTACTTGCAGAGTTTCTAAGTTGATGCTGACATTAGCTTGAGGATTAGCGGCTACTAACTCTTGCAATTGTTTAACGATCGCCTCATCAGCAGTGACACAAGGTACACCGATGGCTACGCAATTACCGAAGAAAATTTCTGCAAAACTTTCACCAATCACGGATTGAATCCCCCATTTAGAAAGGGCTTGGGGTGCGTGTTCCCGTGAAGAACCACAGCCAAAGTTGCGGTTAACTATGAGGATATTTGCGCCTTGATACTGCGGTTGGTCAAAAGGATGCTCCCCTTTTAGGGCTGTGCGGTCATCAATAAACGCGCCTTCACGTAACCCATCAAAGGTAATGGCTTTGAGATAACGAGCAGGAATAATGCGATCGGTATCAATATCATTACCCACTAAGGGTATGCCACGCCCTGTAACTTCTTTAACTTCACTGACCATAATTGTAATTTTTAACTAAGGGACTTCCAGATCAAAAAATATTCAAAATATAGGGTGCGTCAGTATGAACAATTTCTGAGTATAGTTAGGTTCTATGGCACTGACGCACCCTACCAAGCTAAATAATTGCCTTTAAGTAAGGAGTGCTGAGTAATGAGTAAGGAGTAATTAGCTTTTTCCATCACCCCTAAACCCCTACACCCTTACACCCCTATACTCCTATCTTCCCCTACAACAACTCCCGCACATCCGCAACTTCACCCTGAATCGCCGCAGTAGCGACCATCGCCGGACTCATTAACAAAGTGCGACCGGAAGCTGATCCTTGTCGTCCTTTAAAGTTGCGGTTGGAGGAGGAAGCACTAATTTGTCTACCTTCCAGCTTGTCGGGGTTCATGGCTAGACACATAGAACATCCAGGTTCGCGCCATTCAAAGCCTGCTGCTTCAAAGATTTTATCTAAACCTTCAGCTTCGGCAGCTTTTTTCACTCGTTCGGAACCGGGAACCACAAAAGCCTTGACTCCTTCCGCTACGTGGCGACCTTTGGCAATTTTCGCGGCTTCTTGCAGGTCACTAAGTCTACCGTTAGTGCAGCTACCGATAAAGCAAACGTCAATTTTCGTTCCCTTAATCGGTTGACCAGGATATAAATCCATGTAACGGTAAGCTTCTTCAGCTACAAAGCGGTCTTCTTCTAGGAGTTCTTCTGGCTGGGGAATCAACTGATTCACACCAATACCTTGACCGGGGGTAATTCCCCAGGTAACAGTGGGGGGAATATCCGCAGCGTTGAATACTATTACATCATCGTATTCAGCATCAGCATCACTCTTGATTGATTCCCACCAAGCCACGGCTTTTTCCCAATCAGCGCCTTGGGGGGCAAAGTCTCTACCTTGGAGATAATCATAGGTAACTTGATCAGGATTGACATAACCGCATCTAGCGCCACCCTCAATGGCCATGTTGCAGACAGTCATCCGTTCTTCCATATTCATTTGCTCAAAAGTCGTACCCGCGTATTCGTAGGCGTAACCTACACCACCTTTCACTCCCAGGGTACGGATGATATGCAGGATGACATCTTTGGCATAAACCCCAGGGTTGAGTGTGCCGTTAACTTCAATTTTACGGACTTTGAGTTTGGATAGGGATAAGGTTTGGGAGGCGAGAACGTCCCGCACTTGGCTAGTACCAATACCAAAAGCGATCGCCCCAAACGCCCCATGACTTGAAGTGTGGCTATCACCACAGGCGATCGTCATTCCCGGCTGTGTCAGTCCCAGTTCTGGCGCAATCACATGAACTATACCTTGATTGCCGGAACCAATGTTATAAAAAGTAATGTTATTTTCTTGACAATTCTGCTCTAGGGCTTGGATCATTTCCTCAGCCAAGCGATCGACAAAAGGACGCGCCTGATTCTCTGTAGGCACGATGTGATCCACAGTAGCCACAGTCCGCTCAGGAAATAGTACCTTTAAACCTCGTTCCCGTAACATAGCAAAGGCTTGTGGACTAGTAACTTCATGGACTAGGTGCAGGCCAATAAATAGCTGTGTTAGCCCTGAAGGAAGTGTACCAACAGTGTGTAAGTCCCAAACTTTATCAAACAGGGTGCCTTTGCTCATACGTCTATCGTTAAGTAACGAGTCAGAGTTTTTATAGTATCAAAAAAAGTCTACTATTAATATTTTCGTGAATAAACACAAAAACTCCGCGTTACTCTCTCTTGAAAAGTTTCCTACGGAGGGAAACCCTCCTTCTCCTGACGGAGACGCTACGCGAACAGAACTTTTGGCTGCGCCTTCCTTCGCGCCCCTCAGCGTTCAAAAACACTACAAAGAGCATGGGAAGCAGTGGAGTTTAGTTTGATACTATCTATCAGGTGGAAGTTGTCTTGCGAATGGTGGCAGCAACAATACGATCAACAAATCCTGGTGCAATCAGCTTTGCCCAAGGGATTGCCTTTCCCTTCAATGTCATAATGTGTTCTCGTTTACGTCGCTCCATTGCCCAGATAATTTGACGCACACACTCGTCTACTGACATATTGCCTTGAGTTTCATCACGGGGACTTTTGCCTAGTGGTTTTCCATCCGCTCCCAACGCTCGTTGTCGGATATCAGTTGCCACAAACCCTGGTGAGACAACCAATACATCTACTCCTGTTGAGTGCAATTCAATTCGCAATGTATCAAAAAAGCCTTGCATAGCGTGTTTACTGGCAACGTAACCTGTACGAGTGGGTACACCTGTTTTGCCACAAATTGAAGAAATAGCCACTAATTGTCCTTGGCTTGCTTTCAGGTAAGGTAGGGCATAATGAGTACAATAAACCGCACCCAGATAGTTAACTTGCATTACCTGCTCAAAAATAGAAATGTCTGTCACTTCATCAAAGCGGGTTAGCATTCCAATTCCGGCATTATTGATTAAGATATCAATTTGCCCAAACGTGGCGATCGCTATTTCTATCAACTGTTGGCAAGCTTCTGCTTGAGTTACATCTGTAGGTACTGCAATCACTTTCCCCGGATAGTTTGTGCAAGCAGTCATTGTCTGTTCTAATGCTTCCGAATTGCGAGCAGCCAAGACTAAATTTGCATCCTGTTGGGACAACGAAATTGCCAGCGTTCGGCCAATTCCAGCCGATGCACCAGTGAGAACAATGGTTTTATTTCTAAAGCTCATGCTCAGTATTTCAAGTCAGAACATCGCTTATTTTAGATTTTTATGAGTCAATCTGCTCTTAATAGAATGTGACAAAGAAAAAGTAAAATGGCTAAGTTGGGGATAGTCCCTCTCTCTGGTGCAGAGGTTTAACATTTACGCTAAAGGAAGACAGTATGTCGTGGATGGAATTGAGCCTAGATACAACACACGAAGGAGTTGACTGGGTTTGTACCCTCGTGGCTCAAACTATTGATATTAATGATGTTTACATCACAGAATATACTGCAATTAACCAAGCGCAATCAGTCACAGAAAACGCTAGCCATCCCAGTTGGGCATTTACGATTAACTTATACTTAGCTTGTGATGCCTATTTACGGACACGTATAGACAAAATTTTGCATCTGCTTTCCCCTTTAGAGCGTACTGGAATCGCCACAGCAATTCAAACCAATATAGTTGAAGATAAACTCACTAACGGAAATATACTCAAACCCGTTATTCATCGCATTGGCAAACGCTTTGTTGTGTTGCCTCCTGATATACCTTACCAATTAGAAACACCAGACCAAGTAAGTTTGAGACTGAATAAAAGCTTCTCTTTTGGTAGTGGATTTCATCCAGCCACGATTCTCAGTCTCAAATTGATTGAGCGATATGTCCTCCCCGGAATGAATACCCTGGATTTGGGTTCAGGTTCAGGTATTCTGAGTGTGGCAATGGCGAAATTAGGTGCAACTGTTTTAGCGCTAGATAACGATAGTCTTGCTGTGCAAGCAACTCAGGATGCTGTCCTGTGTAATGGCGTTGAGCAGCAAGTAACAGTCATGGCCGGGAGTCTAGGATCTGGTAGTGATTTGGGACATTGGATGAACCAGGAAACCATAGATCATGTACCAACAATTAAACCGGCAAAAAGCTTTGACCTCATAGTTGCAAATATCCTGGCGCGAGTTCATGTTGCTCTCGCTAATGATTTCCAGAATGCTTTACGTCAAACAGATGCACATCAGGGACTATTGATTGCATCTGGCTTTACCGTTGACCATGAAGAAAATGTGACTACAGCTTTTACCCAGGCAGGCTTAGAGTTAGTTGATTGTGAGCGATTAAATGAGTGGGTTGCATTTGCCTATCGCTTGGTGTAGCTAGTAGTTTAAGAAGGTTCTGAGTCTCCATCCGTTCAACTTTGGATTTGCAATTTTGCAGTTTAGATTATTTATTTCAAAATCTAAAATTCCCAGTCCCCAATTTCCTCGCACACTATCGAACGTAAGTAACCTTAGGTGTATCAATTAATCTCGATGACAATTCTGGATGATATTTCTGTTTTAGAATAGGCATTTCTTGCCAACATTTCCGACAAAAAAAGTAAACTTCACGACTGCGAATATGTCGTAAAAGCTGATGAGAGCAGCAAGGACAATTATTCATGATTTTTTAAATTTATAAAAAAGAAATTTCAAAAAATGTATAGTTATGTAACTAATAATTTATTTGCATAACTATGATCAAATGATTATGTTTTGACTCAAGAATATCTTCAGTACAATCACTTAAATAAATATAAAGTTTCCTAACGAATAGAATTTGATTGAGTATAGCTACTTATGCTCATGAAAAATTCACAAAAACCTTGAATAAGCAGTGATACGGCGAACGGGAAGTACAAGCACTATGAAATTAAAAATTTTTACGTAGCATCTCGTTCATGTCAGCTTCCCACGGGGAATATGAGAACGCTAAGTGTCACAAGAGTTACTGAAAAAAGGATCTGTTTCTCAACTTTGGCGAATCCGTATTACTGAAATTAATTATTAAATTACCAAGTAGGGTGGGCAATGCCCACCAAAACCGGGATACGGTGGGCATTGCCCACCCTACGTATATTTTAGAAATTAAGTATGAATCCTACATTACTTAAATTAATTATTAAATTACCAAGGCAGCTGAGTACCATCCCAAGAGAAAAACTTTCCACTATCACCTTTCTGGAGTTGTGCAATCACGGCTAATAATTGGTCAACAGTGCGTTCAATAGAAAATAGTTTTTCGGCGGCTACATTTTTCTGAAAGGGTCGAGAAAGACGTGTATCGGTTGTCCCAGGATGTAAAGTTACTACTGTAGTTTTAGGGCAACTTCTACCATACTCAACGGCTACAGTTCGCATAAACATATTGAGTGCCGCTTTGGAGGCGCGATAGCCGTACCAGCCACCAAGTTGATTATCGCCGATGCTGCCCAATTTAGCGGAAATACTAGCAAAAACACTTGGCTCATTATGTTGGAAGCAAGGTAAAAGATGTTTTGCTAGGAGAACAGCACCTATGCTGTTAATGTGAAAGTAACGGAGTAAATTTTCTGAATTAAGTTGTCTCAAACTTTTTTCAGGTTGTAAATTTCCTTCATGTAGTATTCCTACACAGTTAATTACCAAATGCAATCTATTAGTTTCAGTATTTATTTGTTGCAAGATTTCCGCTATCTGTAACTCATCAGTAATATCTAGTGATAGACAAGTTAATCTTGGGGAATATTCTTTTTCTAGTGTAATTAACTCAGACGCGGAATCTTTTTGGCGATAGGTGGCATAAATTTTGGCGATTCTGTCATCTTGCAGCAATTTTTTGACAAAGCCTAAGCCAATGCCTTGGCTAGCTCCTACAATCAGGACATTGGCGCGATTAATTTCATCAATAAAAGACATACAAAATAATAACGATCGCCTACTTCAGTGCAACTATAAACTATTCCTGCACTACCTCAACCAACTCTTCAATCATCACCTCGAAAGTACGAGCTAATTTCTGAATAGCGGTAAAATCTACAGTCGCCAATCCAGGCGATCGCGCATAGGTTCTCAGAGTGCTGTAAACTACACCAGAACGGTCAGAGACTTCTTTCAATGTCCAACCTCTCTGGGCTGCATACTCTCGAATCTTGAGGCGAATCATTCCCATAATTTGCTGCTTCAATGACTTGTATCAGTCGCAGAATAATTGTATCATATAAAACGATCGCCCCCCAGCCTAGAAAACAGAGAGAGCGATCGTAGTACTCAAATGTAAAACCGATAGGTTATCTGTGTCTATCCATCGACAGGAAAAATACCTACGGGACTCAACAGTTAAACATCTACCGAATTTACTGGTATTTTTATGGTATCATCACTCAACCCAAAAGCAATTGTCATCCGTCCATCAAAAATTGTTCACAAATCTTTAACTCCTCATCCTCTATCACGATTTGTCACCGAAGAAGCAATTTGTCTGATGTTTCGCATCGGGTTTGATGATATCTACACAGTGGAATGTTGGCACTATGTAGTTTACGTCCACGCCAGAGGGGTGAGTACATTTGTCAGTTATGCCGATTTTCCCCCGACTTTAGGAGTGCAACCACCAACCAGATCAGACTTTATTAAATGGCGCAGGCGGTGGCGCAAGCAACACGATTATGCTCATCGCAAACAAGCACCAGAATGGTGGGAAGAATTTTTTATTAGAGAGTTTTGGCAAGCACCTTCCGAGTCTGTGTTACACAGTTGGGGTGAGTTAGTCGGGATAATTAAATTTGTGTTTAGCGAAGATACTTTGGCAGAACTCCGCAGAAACTATCGTCTAGAAAAATCATCCTTAAATTAATTACCTATTACCTACATCGGCGGGGCGGCTATCGTTCTTTTCCTAAGAGGGGATGGAGTTTCCCGCCGCTTTCATAAACACTTAACGCTTTCGCTCATCTCTTGTCTGGTGTACCTCACTTACTTGCAAAATGCTGTATCAATCTAATACACAAAGTAACTGTCTTAAGTTAGAGGTATCAGACATATAGGAATCTGATTTGATTAATGAAAATATCTAAGTATCTGTATGCTGGGCAAGGGTATTGCCCACCATACTAGTATATTTCAGAAATCAAATACTAGCCCTGTAGGTATTTTTCTGAACGTATCATTACCTGATTATACAAATCTTGTTTCTTAATTATGAGAATAACTTTGCATAAACCGGAAGTGATTTATGTATGAAAAATAGATATTCTTGTCATTAACAGCAAAGTTGATTAGCTCAAAAAATCATAAATAAGTAATCAACTTTGTAGCCAAATCACACAATGAGACTTTTCACTATGACTCACAAATTCCTTACTGATGTGTCTGAAGCACAACAACAAATTACCTCTGGGGGGAGTGATTACACATTTAATAGCAGCTACTCTTCTAAGAGACAAGTAGATTTCCAAGGATCATCAAATTCCAATCATCAAGGCAGTAATAGTCAATCTCAGGGAAAAGTAAGTGAGGTTACTAGCTATTCAAAAGAATGGTCAGGAGTGGGTGCGCCATTACTACCTACGATTGGTTTATGGAATGTACCGTATATCTTCTAGAGATTCTTTGATATGAGAATCCGGTTTGATTGGTAAACATATTTAGGTATTTGTAGGGTGGGCAATGCCCATCCTATATCTAATTCAAATACTGATAAGTAAGCAGGCGGATGTGAATATTTATTATTGGGGTGAGGAAGGAGTAAATAGGGTTTTAGCCTAGATTATCGGAATAAAGAGCTAGAAAAATGCGCCTATGTCATCCTTAATAGCTCGAACAAGAGCGATCGCTAAAATTACACTATAAGATGGTTATGAACGCAGAAAAATACTAGTGGTTTTCTGTTTGGATAATACAACACTCACATTCTGGCAAATTATGTACCCAAAGGATTTGAACACCGTCAAATAGGGGAACTTCGACTTGCCACCATGTTCCACCCCGTAGACGACGATACCAACGGTGTTTAGATAGGGTTAAATCTACAATTTCCATAGGATAATTAGTGTTTTAGGAACGAGAGGGGAGTTTTTGACGGGTTAATTATCCATTCTTACCAATATTTATTGAGGATTGCCATTACAGGATACTGCTATTTTTCGCAGATTTTCTTCCGTCGCTTCATCTGCTGGAAATTGGAAAAAAAGTGCAAGAATAAATGGTAATAATATCAGTGGTAATTGGTAATAGCCCATAAGTATATGTGCTATTACCAATTACTCACCCACATTTGATGATTTAGCGCCGACGCTTCACAAATATGAATAGAGCGATCGCACTCGCACCTAAAAGCCATCCCCCTGATGGTTCAGGTACGCTGACTTTCAAGGGGTTATTGGGTTTAGAGAGGTTTTCCTTACCATTTTCAACTTTACGGTCAAAGCGATCGCTTGCGGCTTCTGCTTCTTTGAGTAACCGTCTTTGTTCATCGTTGACTAATACCAACATCGAAGAATAAGGGCTGACAATCTTATACTTTTTGGCTACAGCGTGAATTGCATCCAAACTTTTGAGATTGTCTAACTTAATTTGTTTACTCAAGCCTAAAATTAATTGTCTGGCGGCTAATGGCAATAAATCATCTTGCTGGTTATTAGTTGTAATTGCTGTGTCTAATGTTTGCAAATACCAAGCATAACCATTGACAACGGTAACAACAGAATCACCTAAAACTGATTTAGTGGCAATTCGTTGCAACACCTCGGCAATATCAACAGCAACTCCACCACCGCTATCTTGTAACGATTTAATAATGCCATCGTTATAAGCTCCAGGCAATCCACCTAAATGCACCATCCACAAAGGTGCAGGAGTAGCAGTGACGGTTTTATTGTTCTTCGACAACTCATAACTACCTTCATCACTCAACAATAAAACAGCATCATAAGCTGTATCGCCACGCAAATTATTAAACTGTGCCAACATTTCCTGGGGTTGAATTGTGCCGTAAAAAGCTACTTTTTCGGGTTGGAATTGTTGGAGGTTATCTAATCGTTTGGGTGTAGCACCTGGAGAAACACTGATATATAAATCAGCATCGTTGTTTGTCAAATCATTATCTGCAAAACCATATTGTTTCAACCAAGATAATGTTTGTGTCAATTCTTTGATATGTTCTCCCATACTGCGGGAAGTGTCGAGAACTAAGGCGACACGCTGATTTTTAGGTAAAGTGTAATCTTTGTTAGATAGGGGTTTGGCTAATATTTTGTAGCCTTCATCTAAACTCACTTCATGCAATACAGGCTGAATTTTCTGGCTGCTGGGGATGAATTCTTCTAACCAAGCATCTTCTTTAAAACCTATTTCTTTACCGTTGCGGATACGCTTGGTTTGATTAGTCCAGAATATATTACGTCTTTCCCCTAAATCTGGCATTGCCCAACCTTTATCTTGTCCCAACACCTTGTAAGTTAACCATAGGTGCATTTCTGTGGGGAGTGGTGGTTGTCCTTCTATTTGTTGTACGTTGTTGGGAGGAATAGGAAAAGCCCTTAAACGATAATGTCTTGGCCCTACTTGTTCTAATAAAGCTGGATCTACCGGACGCTCACGCCTAACTTGAGAATTATAAACTTTTTGGGCAGCACCACGAGGAGAGACAACAAAATTAAAGCGTTGGTTTAAGTTATTGGTATCTCCCAACCATAAGCCAGTAATTACCGCGCTTTCTGGCAAAGAGAAGGAGTAGAAAACTTCCTGAACTTCTCGTGTTTGGTTTTTATAAACTTCGTACAATTCCACATCAGCCCAATCACCATGTTCTTTAACGGTGACTTGTTGCGATGCCAACAAAACTTTTTTCTCGTTGATATTTAATAAACCTGCTTTAACTTCCTGCTCGTTAAAAGTAGATTGTACTGCATGACTAACGGCTGTTTTTTCGGCTTTTTGTAGAGGTGTGTCGAAAAATTCCGCGTAGAGTTTTTCTGCCTTAGCAACATCTTTGTCGGAACCATTATATAAAAATGGTGACATCAGAAAATTATATGTTTCTTGCAACCCATCAGCCGCCGTCTTTTCCAAACCTAATACATGACGATACATAGCACTTATATGATTATTTTCTTGCCTGCTGCTGAGGTAGCGGTAAGAAGATAAATAAGCATTAACTAATCCTGTGCGAATTTGTTCTGATTTAGTTATGAGGGTTTGGCGATCGCTATCATTTTTCGGGGCATTTGCTAACAGTGAAAAAGCCATTACTTGGGGCTGTTGTTGCAAAGATAAGAAAGTCACAAAAAACGCCACAATAACTGCACTAGCACCAGCAAATGTCTTTTGCTTCCCATGATCTACAGCAAAATCTTTTAAAATTTTCGCTCCTGAGTGTACATACATTGCTGCTAATGCCGATGGCATAACAATAAACAACGTAGCGCTAAAAGCAAGAACAATAAACCACGTAGAAACTATTAACAAACCACCGACAAAAGCTGTGTGGTATAATATATTCCATAATGGCATTACCCATTCAAATTTTACAAATTCCTGCAACAAAAATACTGCTAAAGGCAAGGCGTAAAACAACAATACTGCACCTGCATACACACCAAATACCAGCATTAATGTATGGGCTAACATTTGTACCCATTGCAACCCAATTTTGCGCCGGGAAGCATAGCCCCAAAATAGTTCTCCTGCAAAAGCGGCGATACAAACACCCATTGTTAGTAAAACTTGGCTACTAGCAGGGGTGAGTTCCCGAATCACGAACAAGCGCAATAAACATAAGACAAATAGCGGGGCTTCTACACCATAAAATAGGCGGATTAGTTTTACTGGTTGTTGAAGAAAAAGCCAGCCACCGATAATGCTACAAATTGTGGGAATGGCAATTAAAGCAACTAGAGATAAGGAAAATTCAATCGGTATATCACCCCTCGCGGTTGCCAAAACTAATGGCACACCTACAAATGGTAATATTCCTAGATAAACGAATCCTAAAAACGTCAGGTTCCAGAGCCAGAAAATTCCTTCAAAAATTATATTCCAAAATAATTTCACAGCTTTACTCCTCCTACCGTCTATATAGATACAGCACTATATTGATAATTCCCTGAATTCAAAGCTATCTTTTGTAGTGGTGGGGAATAAGGGACTTTCAGAAAATAAATTATCCAATGTTGATGGTAAAGACGATGAAAAGATTTTTTCTCACCCTGCCGCCAATACGGTTCGGATAAGCAGGGGAAGCAGAGGAGGAAAGGAGGTTATTTTCATAATTTTTCTCTTCCCCTGCTTCTCTTCTCCCCTGACTTCCCCTGCCTGCCTTAACCAAGAAATCCCTTAACCGAACCGTATTGCCCCTGCTCCCTTCCTCCTGTCACCTGTGATTATCAAAGGCTAATTGGGCAATCTGAGTATAGTTGTCTACTTATCCTGATTTTCACAGGTATGAAACCTTTGGTAAGCAATGACTCAATTTCCATAAAATCTCACCCTAGACAGCAATCATCACGGAATTTTCTCATTCGATTTATTCTTGGCGGTACAACTCTGATTGTCAGTATTTCTGCTTATTTTAGCTATTTAGCTGCCCACAATATGGCACTAGCAGATATACAAAAAAATGCTTTTCTGGAAGTACAAACAGGAGTTGATCAAATAGAGGCGTGGTTAAGTGTTCGCAAAGTCGAGGTAAAAACTTTAGCAAATACTCCAGCCGTACGTTCTTTAGATTGGGCTGTAGCAGAACCTTATTTAAAGACTGAAGTTAAGAGAATCAAAGAATTTTTCTTATTCCAAATGTCAATTGCGGATGGTTCTTACTACACGACAAAGTCAGGACGCGCAAACAACAATGTTAAGGATAGAGAATACTTTCAACAGGGAATAGCCGGAAAAAGCAGTGTTTCTGATCCTTTTATTAGCCGTTCTACAGGAATACCCTTGATTGCGATCGCTACTCCGATTCTATCAACTTCCAATTCACCCATAGGAGTGTTTCACGGTAGCGTCAAAGTTGACCATATTACAAAGGTGATCAATTCTCTCACCTACGGTAAAAATAGCTACGCTTTTGCCCTCAATTCCCAAGGGGAGGCGATTGTTCATCCTGACGCGACTTTAATGTCCACTACGGAAAAACCTGCCCCCAGTCTGCTGAAAATTAATAACCATAGTTTACAAGCGATCGCCCAGCGCATGGTTAACAAACAGCAGGGAATTGAGTTGATGGCAATTGACGGTAAACAAAAATATATTGCTTATGTACCATTAAAGGCTACAAATTGGTCTGTAGCTTTGGTAATTCCCCGTGAAAATATTGAGTCTCGGCTGCAATTTCTAGATTTAATTGCGTTGATTGTTGGCGGATTAACTATCACCATGATTACTGTTTTGTGGCGAGTACAAGCTTTTGAACAGGCACAACTAAAAAAGTCTAAAGAGGCGGCTGATTTAGCTAACCATGCCAAAAGCGAATTTTTAGCTAACATGAGTCATGAACTAAGAACGCCTTTAAATGGGATTTTGGGTTGCGCGCAAATTTTGCAACGTTCCTCAAAGTTACCTGAGCAAGAACAACATCACATCAATATTATTGAACAATGTGGTTCACACCTGTTGACATTAATTAATGACATCTTGGATCTTGCTAAAATTGAAGCCAAGAAACTAGAACTGCATGGCGAAGATGTACATTTTCCATCTTTTATACAAGGTATTGCCGAAATTTGCCAAATTCGTGCTGCACAAAAAGATATTTTATTTATCTATGAACCTGCCAGTAATTTACCTACATGGGTGCATATTGATGCCAAAAGATTACGTCAAGTACTGTTAAATCTGCTGGGTAATGCGATTAAATTCACTGATCACGGTCAAGTTAAGCTAAAAGTTGAGACAATTGAAGAATCCTCTAATCAAAAACCAGTCAACCACCGTATTCGTTACTGTATAGAAGATACAGGTATTGGCATTACTGACGCAGAATTAAGCAAAATCTTCTTACCTTTTGAACAGGTAGGTGAAAAAAAGCGTCAGACGGAAGGAACGGGACTGGGTTTAGCTATTACTCGTCAGTTAGTGCAGATGATGGGGAGTGATATCCATGTCACAAGTCAGGTAGGAAAGGGTAGCACTTTTTGGTTTGAATTGGAGATAGTAGCTACCAATGAATGGTTACAGTCAATCATGACTACCTCCGTCAGAAAAATCATTGGTTTTGAGGGAAATCCCCGCAGAATTTTGATAGTAGACGATCGCTGGGAAAATCGTATAGTCTTGAATGATTTATTGCAACCATTGGGTTTTGAAATAGTGGAGGCTGTCAATGGTCAAGATGGTTTAGAACAAGCGATCGCTATTTCACCAGACCTAATTATCACAGATTTACTCATGCCAGAAATGGATGGGTTTACATTAATTCAAAATCTGCGACAGATGCCCCAGTTTGAGAATATTAAAATTATTGTTTCTTCCGCTAGTGTTTTTGAATCTGATCAACATCGCAGCTTGGCAGTAGGCGGTGATGACTTCCTCAGTAAACCCATACAAGCAGATGAATTATTGCGTCAATTAGAACGTCATTTAAATTTAGTCTGGATTTATCAACCTTCTGAGTCTGAAAATCAAGCAATCTCAGATGTAGTAACTCAAAACAATAGTCCATCAGCACAATTAATTACTCCCCAAGCAGAAGTATTACAAGAACTGATGGCATTAGCGAAAAAGGGTAACTTTAACGCCATTATCAAGTGTGCAGATCAACTAGAGGCAGAAGATACAAACTTTGCTACTTTCGCTCATCAACTTAGACAACTAGCCAGACAATTTGACGAGGATGCAATCCTTGATTTTTTGACACAATATGAGGTAGAAATGGCATGAGAGCGACTGTACCCAACCAAAATTATTTTAGCGATCGCACACCAATCAAAGGCATAATTTTAGCTGTTGATGATAATCCCAACAATTTACAAGTTTTATCGAGTTTTTTAGATAACTCTAGTTTTGAAGTTTGGGCGGCGCGCAGTGGTGAAAAAGCCTTACAAAGGTTAGAAAATGATTTATTACCCGATTTGATTTTACTAGATGTCATGATGCCGGGTATGGACGGTTTTGAAACTTGTCAACGTCTTAAAAGTGACCAGCGTTTTTGTGATATTCCCGTGGTATTCATGACTGCACTGTCAGAAACTGAGGATAAAGTCAAAGGATTTCAACTAGGAGCAGTAGATTATATTACCAAACCTTTTCAACATGAAGAAGTGTTGGTGAGAATAGAACACCAGCTAAAATTGCGCCATTTAACAGCAAGTTTAATCGCCAAAAATGCTGAACTGCAAAAAACTCAAACTCAACTAATTCAAACCGAGAAAATTGCTAGTTTAGGTCAAATGGCAGCCGGGATTGCCCATGAAGTTAATAACCCCATTAACTTTATTGCGGGTAACTTAACCTTTGTGCAAAAGTATGTACAAGAAGTAGTTGACTTACTTTATCTGTATCAACAGCATTTTCCCAATCTACCTGCTGAAATTGAAAATGCAATTAATCGAACTGATTTAACCTATTTATTAGATGATTTATCTAATGTGATCAAATCTATGCGCGTAGGTACAGATCGCGTTCAAGAAATTGTCTCCTCATTAAACAAATTTTCTCGACACAGAGAAACAGGTAAGAAACTAGCTAACCTCCACGAAGCAATAGAAAATACACTACTAATTCTCGGACATCGACTAAAAGCCAATTCTGAACGTCCTGCCATTGAAATTGTCAAAAAATATGGTAATTTACCCTTGATTGAATGCTATCCCGGTGAAATTAGCCAGGTATTTATGAATTTAATCGCCAATGCCATTGATGCTATTGAAGAAACACAAAAAAATCAAAACTACTGTGAAATTGCTGAAAATCCTGGGGTCATCCACATCACAACTGAGCTAATTGGTGAGCAAGTTATTTGCAAAATTGCTGACAATGGTGCAGGAATTAGTGAAGAAATCCAAAGTCAAATATTTAATGCTTTCTACACAACTAAACCCATCGGTAAAGGAACTGGTTTAGGTCTATCGATAGCTTACCAAATTGTTACCGTTAATCATCACGGCAAAATATCATGTCATTCCCAACCAGGAGCAGGTCTAGAGTTTATAATTGAATTACCCATAAATTAATATATCTGCTATAAATAAAAGTTTTAGTGAGAACTTTAGTTATAACAATAGGACTAAAGTCCTTACTACGATTTTTCTCTATAAAGTTTGGGAAGTATCCCTACCCTACATAGAACATCAGCATGATGAGGAAAATCTTTGGCAAAGTGATATTGCTTTTCTCAATGACCAAACCCTAGTATTAGGGGCAGGAAAAACCCTGGCTTTGCTAAATATTCAAGATGGAGTCGTGAAAGCAGAGTACCAAACAGATGCAATTATACAGGCGATCGCAATAGATTCCACACATCAGCGAGTAATCACTGCTACCCGTAATGGAATGTTCTGCTTTCATCTGTAGCACTTCGTGAACAAACTTTATCTATCAGCAACACAAAGTTAAAACAGCATTATCCCTGTAGCCAATGAAAAAACTTATTCAAATCTCAATTATTACAATTCTATCACTAGGTTTGACATATCATTTATTACGTATTGCTTTTCCTGTCAACTATATAGTTGACTGTACTCAAGCTAATAAAATCACCAAAATCTCCGATAATTTTATCAGTGCAATTGGCGATCCATCTGCAAAAGAAGCAGAAATTATCGCACAAAGGTATATCACAAAAGCCTTTTGTTTAAATGATTTAAAAGGTGATTCTAGCTTCAGCCCTAAACCATATTTCTTTAATGTCTCAAACTTAAGTTCTAAGTATCAAATTATTGGTTATAGTGGTGCTGGCTTTCGTAGTCCAGGCAATTTACAAGTAAAATTTGATAATGGGACTCTCCTGAATTTTTGCTTTAGTATGATGGTAATTAACTGCAACCAAGCTCAAG
Organism: Trichormus variabilis 0441; assembly: GCF_009856605.1. Taxonomy (NCBI): domain Bacteria; kingdom Bacillati; phylum Cyanobacteriota; class Cyanophyceae; order Nostocales; family Nostocaceae; genus Trichormus; species Trichormus variabilis. Next base: position 6,244,025 of record NZ_CP047242.1, read on the forward strand.
AATGCAATTGTCCTCATGATTTTAACTGGGAACCCGAACCAAAGCGATCGCATCATGACAATTGAGCTAGTTTTGAGCTATGGAATAAAATTATCAATTATTCATATAAAAGTAGGATATAACTATTAATTGTAAATTAGTTTCTATTTTATTATTATGAAATCTCTGAAAGATATTCTCAAAATATTAGTTACAGTTACGCTAATTAACTATATTCAATTACCTGTTGCTTGGGCAGATGTTTTATCTCCGGGAGAATCTCCAGTTAGTTACTGTTTTAAAATTGCCAATCTTGACAAATATCCTAATTATTTATTAATTGCACATATTAAGTCACAAAATCCCAACCTGCCAACATATAACAGAATTCTTCAGTCAGGTAAATGTTTGGGTTTAAATGGATATCGAGAATATAGTGATGTCTATGCTATCAAAAAATCTTTGCTTAAATTTCAAGATATTGTCAAGAGTGAAGAAGGTGAATCTATTAAAGATTTGAATAGCAAAAAAGCCCTGTTAATTCCAGCAAAGAATAGTATTAAATCTCTGAGATTGCTACCAGATAGATATGGTATAAAAGAAGTTGCTGATGTTTTAGAAATTGTCGCGATCGCACCCAAATCTCTCGATTTAAAATATAAGGAAGTTGTTTACACTTCTAAGCAAGGAAATTCAGAAACAAAAGCTTATCAAGTGCAAGATACACGACCATTACCTTCTTGGAGTAAGACACTGAATTGGTTCAACTTGATAATTCCCGGAATATCCCTAGTTGGTATCATGATGGCTTATAAAAAACTAAAATTTGACAAAAAACAAAACTAATTATTAGAAAATGTCAATTTTTGCTAATATTATTCTATTAGACCTAAATCTTTACGAAATGATAAACTATAAGTTTTGAGATGAAACTCTAATTGCCGGCTTGCCATCTAGCAAAGTTAGGGTCAGACAACACTTTCCGATTAAGTCAGAATTCCAACAGTAGATTGGAACTCCTCCGTAACAGCAAGAAAACTCTTTAACCGTTTGTGGTAAGTCTTGAAAAGTAATATTTGTTTGAACTGAATTTACTGCCGAAAGAGCTTCCGCTAGTATAAATATTGAACCGATTTCACCTAATCTTCTGTTTTCTAGCGAAATAGTATTGCCAAATGCAAGTTGATCTAGTTCTAATTGTGTAACCTGTAATCCTATAAGTTTCATCCCTTTCTGAACTTCGCTTGTTTCTAGACCTTTTTTTAATTGTGTTAAGTTAGATACAGTAGACATAGTTTTTAAAGCTGTAATAATAAAAAATTAGGTTTATCAAAGCGACAGGAAACTCCATCAAGCGCGTGGGTGGAGAGGAATAGTCGCCCCGTCGCTTCGGTAATGGGTAATGGGTAATAGCTACTCTTACCAATTACCAATTACCAATTACCGAATTCCTCAGAAGCATAATTTTTCTCTTCGGTCTGAAGTCCCTGTTTATTAGTGCGAAAAGTAGCCATTTTGACAACTCATTGTCTTACTATCTTTGCTCCCCAACTTTATGTCTAGTGCTTTCTTTTTGCTAAGTTGACATCAATGAAAGCTACTAAGGATTTTACTAGGGCTTGAGCTTTCAAATTTTTTATTAGCAACATGATAGCTAAAGATTTAAGGAAGTCCTAAACCACTACTAACTTTAGATGGAGATGAATATGTTTAATAGCTCACCAATGAGATAGCTTTTGGCTTTAGATTTGTACTATTGTTGTGAGGCGAACGACCAAAGAATTTACTTAGGGCAGTTATTTCGTGCATTAATTCCTTAAATCCTTCCAATGTGAGTGATTGAGGCCCATCTGAAAGTGCTTTAGCTGGATTGGGGTGAACTTCAATCATCAAGGAATCTGCACCAGCAGCTATAGATGCCATTGTCATAGTTGGCACAAATTCGGATTTACCGGTGGCATGACTAGGATCAATCATAATAGGTAAGTGTGTCAGGGTTCGCAAAACTGGAATTGCAGATATATCCAGCGTATTTCTTGTAAACTGTCGGTCAAAAGTGCGAATTCCTCGCTCACATAGTATGACGTTTGGATTACCTCCGGCTAAAATATACTCTGCTGACATCAACCAATCTTCGATAGTGGCTGACAGTCCCCGCTTCAGTAGCACTGGCTTAGTAGTAGCTCCTATTTTTTTGAGAAGTGAAAAATTCTGCATATTTCGGGCCCCAATTTGCAACACATCTGCTACTTCGATGAGCTTATCTAAGTCATCTGCGTCCATGATTTCTGTAATGATTCCTAAACCTGTAGCTTCTTTAGCTTTTGCTAACAAAGCTAGAGCGCTCTCACCATGACCTTGGAAAGCATAAGGTGATGTACGGGGTTTATATGCGCCACCACGTAAAAATTGTGCGCCGTATTCTTTCACCGCTTGGGCTGTCTCGACGATCATTTCTTCGTTTTCTACCGAACAAGGGCCGGCAACTACAACTACAGGATGGTTTTGCCCAAAAGTTATAGGCCCATTAGGTGTTGGTACTACAACCTCACTATGTTCTCCGTAACGAAATTCTAAAGAAGCTCTTTTGAAAGGCTTTTTAATCCTAATCACTTGTTCTATAAAAGGGTTCAAATTTTGAATTTGGCGTGGATCAAGTTCTGAGGTATCTCCCACCAAACCGATTACTACTTTGTGATGACCTACACAGATTTCTGGTGTAAGTTCATGGCGACGAATTTCTTCATTTACTTGTTCTATTTCCGCAGATGGAGTGAAGGGTTTCATTACAATAATCACTAGTTTTTCTACTCCTTAAATAGTGCAAAGATTGATAATTTTTAGCGAAAAGCTTGATTCGGGTTCGCTGATTTATTGTTAAATATTAATCAGTTAAATATTGTGGATTTATGCAAATAGAGAAAAATTATTTTTAGCTTATACCAACTCTATATGAAGTTGTGTCCAATAAATGATGTAGAGACGTTGCATGCAACGTCTCTACCGTACAGAATAAAGTGCATCTATGGCTACGCCAGACAAGCTACATCAAGAAACGGTATTAGGTTCTAAGTCTGGTGTACGCAAAAGCTCCAAAGAAGGGAAGGATTTCCATCCTTGATGCAAACATCTCTTGGCCCATTGCTGTACAGCAACGCCTTTATTTGTTGCTGTGCCAAATTAATGTTATTGGGGGTGTAAAGCTTGCACTCTCTAGCCTTAAGCTGAGAAGTAGCACAATTCCCTCCCCTCATGGTCATAAAGATTGCCATAAGGGAAAAGGAATTAGATAGTCGAACCTTGACCTTTTACGTTTTTAAGGTTTTGAGATGTTCGCTATACCATTTCAAGGTGTGCCGTATAGCTTCACGTAAAGGGGTAGCATGATTGCCAAATGCTTGGACGTATTTATCATGATTGACAACAAATGGCTCATCAAACTCATACATCATCTCGACGGTTTCACGAGCTTCTGGGATAAAAATCCCGCCTAATCGCATCATGAATTTACCCATTTTACTGATTTTTGGTGGGTATCCAGCTTCCTCAAAAGCTATGGTGATAAATTGTCGAGTAGTGATAGTCTCAGCATTAGGTACGTGCCAAATTTGACCCAACGCTTTATCTTCTTCCCCTAAGACCACCAAGGCCTTGCCAAAGTCATCGATAAAGGTATACGTATGAGGGAGGTCAATTTCACCGATCGCCGATGCAGGTTTTCCAGTCAGTACAGAAGGAAAAATGCGATCGCCCATGACAGAATCAAGCACTAGTGGCCCATAGAAGTCGGATGCTCTACCAATAGCAACTCGTACAATACCTCTACGGTGTGCATCCAAAAGCGCCTCTGTCATTTGTCCACGGACACGCCCTTTGCGGGTAGTTGCAGCATTGGGCATATCTTCCCGCAACACACCATTGACAGGGCCATACATATAAAGATTATCTCCCACAACTAGCTTTGCGCCATTGGCAGCTACCCCTTCAACAATGCTAGCTTGCAAGGAGGGAAACAACTCTGGCCATTGGGTGTAGGCTGGTTGCGCACATTGGTAAACTACTGTCGCTCCAGTAGTAACTGCTCGTGTATTTTCGGAATTATAAGCATCGCTGGCGATGATTTCCACACTAGAGGGTATGTCTGCTTTGCCACTGCGGTTAATCATCCGCACCCTTTTGTTCCGAGCTAGCAGTTCACGCATGACAGCCTGTGCTAGGGGGCCAGTACCAAAAATTACATGGAGTTCTTGTGTTGTGTTCATAGGATGGTTGTGATGTCAAAAAATTATTTTTTTGGAGAAAAATGTCAGATTTTATTTAAACTTAGACATTTTTGTGTCTTAATAAGGTCACCCCGGCGGCTAAAAACCAGAGTTGGAGCATAGTTACTGACACACTAATAAATGCCCCCAAATCCACCCCAAATAGTTCTATTAATTGAGTTGCCAGAAACAGAGCAGCGACAATCCCAAATATTCCTAACCAACGTGGTAGTATTCTTGAACGTAATAAGTAAATTGAGATAATTAATAACCACAATACGGTAAATAGGCTAACACCTAATACTTCACCGACTGAGCCAGCGTAGTCATTGAGGGTTTTATAGACAACAGCGATCGCCTCACGAGTTTGTGCAGAGATTGTAGGATCAGCATAAACTTGCGCTAAGGCTGGCATTGGTACTAACCAGCGAATAATGCCCAGACAACGAGTGACAGTAGATGCAATGCCAAAACCAGTTGCCACTTGGAGCCATACAGGGTTGGTTTCCCCATTACTAATGACACGAGCAGTTAATAAAGCTACTACCCAAAAAAGTATTGAATAAAGAAGATAGATCAGATAACCAATTCTGACTGGTTCAGCTTTTTCAATTAATAGTGGCAACATGATACTAGCCGGTTCACCAAGACTAGCTGGCCAATTAATTGCTGCACCAAGAATAAAAACCGGCACAAACAGCAACAGAGCTTCAACAATCAATACCAGACCAGCAGTTCGGTAAAGTGCTTTTATAGACATAAAGGAATTTATTTTTGACATGATTACATGAGATGAGGAACACATGATTAGGTGGTAGAGACGTTGCAATACAATGTCTCTACTTGGGGAAAATGGGGATGAAGTTGATGACAGGAAGAGGCAGGGGGGAAGGGAGCAGGGAGCAGGGGGAGCAAGCCCTTTCCCCCTTGCTGACTAAAACTAGTTATAGAGAATTGTCAGTTTTGTAGTTTCTTGCGCTGGGAAACCGCCACCAAAACTCCAAACAGAAATATTCCCCATGAAAAAGAAGCTTCTGGAACTGCTTTCAGTGCCACTGCGCGAATTTGCATCGGGTATGGCAGAAGTATCATATCGTATCCATTGCCGCTTGCAAAATTAATGTCCAGTTCTCCAAAGTTCTCGTTAACTATCTGCACTCCTCCACCAGCAGCATTAACATCCTTTAAAAAAGCTGTGGCTAAACCTGCTAACAATGGATCTAAGCCAGATACTTTTTTGGCTCTAATTGGGTCGGTAAAACTACTTTCAAAATCATCATCAAATGATGGTGTATCACCGTAATCAACAATTGAATAAAAATCAGAATATCCAAAGTCAATTATTTTCGTAGTACCACTATAAAGAGCTATTTCCACATCATCTGGATTAGCTTTATAAATTCTTTCTTCAAGGGGTGTAAGGGGATCAGCGTACCAATCTTGACCGAAGACATCTGCACCTAAATTCCAAGTTGTGTTAAAAGCGCGATCGCTCTTTTGACCAAATACAAAGCCAATATCATTGAGTGGAATACCATAATTTGTCAGGTATTGAGCAAAAGTAGGGAAGCTATTAATGCTAATCAAACTTGTCATTCTGGTAGCACCGCTAGCAGGTTCTTCCGGGCTTGCTTGGCGACCAGTCCCGTAATATGGGGCATTGTTAAAACCTGGGAAATCGCGGCGCGAATTTAAACCGATTTCCCTATGACCGTGATCTGGAGCCGAAGGATCTGGATTATAGAAAGGTACAAAACCTTGGTTTTCAGTCGGTGATCCATTTAACCCCAAAAAATTATTAGATGCTATTGGTCGTGATTTAATAAATTGCAGTTGATTGTAGTCAAAGCTTAAGTTTGCCGCTTGAGCTGGTGCAATTGCAGATAAGGTGACAGAGGTAGTAAGACCAATCAGTGTAGACAGTTGATAAGTACGCATATTTAAGGTTTTAAGGAAGCTTTAGGAGATTTTCAGCATCATATTATCACTGGTATGATGTGTACTACACAAGGCTTGATTTTGTATAACCTCAGACTGGCGGTCTGAGGTATATTTTTGGCCTGTGCTAAGTGTGTAGTACGTTAAGAATGATTTGTCACGTCTATACCATTACCTACTAAAGATACAACAGCTAGCATCTGTGCCATTAGTTCCAAATAGCGATCGCCAAGTCTGCGAATAGTTGCAGGTAGATGGAAATTGCGAGAGTATTCGATTTCTAAGTGAACAGTACCATCGGTGATAGAGAAGAAAAACTCTAGTAACGCTGTACGTTTCTGGTCAGGGGAGGACAACCGACTATCTCTATCTTCCTCAATAAACTCAAACAGTTCCGAGGAGGGAGCAGTACGATTTCCTAAGTAGTTAGCTCTGACTGGTGTGAGATTGTTATCGGGATAAACATAATGAGGAAGCTGCTCAGAAATCCAATCGAAAGTTATACCATTCATCGGCAACTCGTTAAATTTGGCTTGGATTTCCTTAGTGGTTTGCTCCCACCTAATGGAACGTTCTAGATTAACCCCGACCGGGAAATTCATCGCAAAGTTACCAACACTATTTAAAAACGTGTGCTTGCTATCTAGATTCCTGCCGTGGCTGCGATGGCTAACCACTACCCAATGTTGTCCACTCCACTCAGCCATTAACTGATACAAGGTAGAAAGTAGCAACGTGTAGACATTACATTTGTAATACTGTTTGGCTTCACGTAAGAGAATATTACTACTGTTTTTGGACAGGGTGAATTTTTCGCTGGCGGCGGAAGCCTCTAAATTAGCACCTTTTTGATAGTCAAAGGGAACTTGGAAGGTATATTCCTGAGAAGGAAATTGAGATTTCCAATAATCTACATGACTTCTCAAAGCTCCTTGTTGTTCCGCCTGCATCAATGCACGTACATAGTCTATATAAGAAGGTGTCGCAGGGAGAGGCTGAGAAATCTGAGTTCTGTTCCCCAGCAACTCGCTGTAAGTCAACCATAATTGATTAAAAATTACCCCAGTACTCAGCAAATCACCGATGATATGATGTCCAACCAGCGAGATATCGTAGCAGGATTCATTCACCTTGATCGCGATGACTTTCATCAGCGGCCATTGGTCGATTTGAAACTGTTGAGCGATTTCTTGTATCCGGTTATGGATTTCACTGTCTCGCTGTGCAGATGTCAGATAACTACCATCGTAAAATTCAGCACTCAACTTTTGCTCTGGGGAAATTAACTGTTGCCACCATTGTTGATCTCTTTGCACAAACACAGTCCGTAGTGCAGGATGAGCTTCCAGTACAATATTGAGAGCTTGGTTAAATATCTCTGGGTCTAATGGTTGATGGAAAAGAAAACGCGTGTAACCATTCCATTGATATGGAGCCTCAAAGTATTTCACTAACCAACGTTGAGCAGGGCCTAGAGGTAAGTATTCCTGAGATACTGTTGGCTTTTCTTGGGTGATAGCTGCCAAAATAGCCTTGCGGTCTAGCTTCCCATTGTGAGTTTTAGGTAAACTGGCTAGCCATTCCCATCGGTGAGGAATCATGTAATCAGGCAAGCGTTGAGCCAGGAATTCCTTAATTTGTTGATTGTCTACTTGAGAACCAGCCAAGCAAGCTATTAACCGTTTTTGACCATTTTCGTAATCTACAGCTAAAACGGCAGCTTCACTAATCACGGGATGGCTATTGAGAACACTTTCAATTTCACCTAATTCTACACGGAAACCACGTATTTTAATTTGATGGTCAATGCGTCCATGATACTCGAAACTACCATCGGGCAATTCCACAGCTAAATCGCCGGTTTTGTATAAATATTCCCCAGGAACGTGAGAAAAAGGATTAAGCCGGAATGCGTCTGCTGTGCGTTGTGGATCTTTGAGATAACCTTTAGCCAATTGCACACCGCCAATCCAGAGTTCTCCCATTTTTCCTGGGGCTAATGGCTGCATCTGTTCATCCAAGATTAAGATATACACATTATCTATAGCTTTACCTATAGGAATGCAGATTTCTTGTTCGCCTGGACGTTGACGAATAATGTGTGCAGTGACATCGATGGAAGCTTCAGTGGGTCCATAAAGATTGGCTAAACCAACACTCATGCCATACTTATCAATCCAACGCTGTACAAAAGGTACAGGTAAAGCTTCACCACTAAAGACTAACCAACGCAAATCGGGAAAAGTCCATGATTCTGATTCTAAGGCATGACAAAATTCTCCAAATAAAGAAGGAACAAAGTGCATCACATTGATTTGGTTGTCCTGAATCCACTGTGCTAAGAGCCAAGGATTTTTGACTGTTTCTGTTTCCACAGAATAAACAGTAGCTCCCACCATCAAAGGCCAGAATATTTCCCATACTGATATATCAAAACAGCAAGATGTTTTTTGGGCAACGCGATCGCCATAACGCAATTGAAAAGCATTCTGCATCCAAACTAGACGATTCATGTAACCCCTATGGTTGAGCATCACTCCTTTCGGTTTACCTGTAGAACCAGAGGTGTACAGTACTGTCATCAAGTCATCAGGAGTATTCACATTGGCAGGAGCTATGTCTGAACAACGCGCCCAAGTCTTTTTGTTTAACTGTGTCCACGCTTTACCTTGCTCAAAAACACCCTCATCTAAAAACATCAAAGTCTTTAAAGGTAACTGCTCAGTCAGGCATTCTGCTAACTTGTTTGTCAAGCGATTTTCTGTGAGCAAAATTCCGATTTGAGCGTGTTCTAGTATGTACTTAATCCGTTCATGAGGATATATCGGATCTAAAGGAACATAAGTCCCGCCTGCTTTGAGAATACCGAGAATACCCACGAACATCAAAGGCCCGCGTCGTGTCATGATGCCCACAAACACGCCTGGTTTAACTCCCTGAGCCTGCAAATAATTAGCCACCTGATTAGAAAGACGGTTTAACTCTGCGTAGGTAATTTGAGTTTCTCCATCCGTCACCGCTACGGCATTGGGAGTACGCTTGGCTTGCTCGATAATTTCCCAGTAAGGAATTTCTTGGGGTTGTTGATTGTTGACAACTGATTGCTGTTGTAAAGAAGATGATTGTTTCTTGCCAAGTAGCACAGCCATTTCTTGCAGACTGCGACAAGAAAGCAAGGCTTGACGATTTACTTTGCCTAACCGTTTTTCTAACCTCGTAACAATGCGGATGAGTTCCAAAGAATCCATTCCCAATTCTGCTTCCAAATCCTTAGCCATATCATTGTCAGTAATCTGGGAATGGCAGATTTCTGTAGCAATGTCTTGCAGAAGCTGGGCTATATTTACATCTGTTTGTGTCTTAGGTAGTGGCTGCGTTAGTTGCTCAGAGGAGATTTTTAGTGAAGCTAACTCCTGGATTTGGGTAATATATTCCTGCATCAATTCATCGATAACAGACTCAGGGAAAAAGTTACTATCGTAGCTAGCGAACAAATGTAAACTGTCGTCAAATATTTCTTGCAATATATCAATTGTTCCTGCCGCATTAATACCACCTGCGCGATAATCGATGACATCTATGGGGCCATATTTGTTTTTAATATTTGTTTGTCCTGTAAATGGACAGTATAAATTTGATTTCAGTATGCGGCGATACATAGGTAACATCCGCTCAGGGATTTTGCCATCTTCTAAAACAATATTGTCTCGGAAAGCGATCGCCATTTGACGAGTTTGGGCGCGGTCATAACCATTAACTAACCCTTGTTGGATTTCCTGATGAACGCGGTTTAACAAGCGTTGCCAATCTTCATTCGGTGTTGGTAAGTCTAGGCTAATGGACAAATTCTGAGCAAAACTACCCACCACATCCGAAGCATCTATACCAGGATAAACTCTCCCACTGGTGGGAACTTGAACCATAATCGGTTCGTTTTTAGACTGCTCAAACTTGGCAACAGCCCGCACAAACGCACCCACTAGTAGAGAGTTCAGTGGTAATCGCCATTCACGAGTTTGGGCAATGAGTTGACCCGTGATAGCCTTTCCTAAGGAAAATCTGCGGTTATGGAATTTTGGACACAGGGATGTGATGGTATTTCCTGTAGGATTCCATAAGTAAGAATCTTTGCCTCGCCGATTTACATACTCGACCAGTGCTTTGTCTTCTTCCGGGTCTTGCCAAGCATTAATTGATTGCACCAATTCGCTGTAATCTTGGACGGTTGTAGGTGGCTGTAAATTAGGTTGTTCACCGCAGACATGGGCGCGGTAAATTTCCATAAATTCGCGTAAGATGACATGACATCCCAGGGCATCAGAAATGAGATGTTCGTTGGCTAATACCAGTTGATAGACTGAATCTTCCAGCCGAAAAACAAAAAATCGATGGAGTGGCCACTCTGTCATTTGCCATTCATAATTGAGGCAGCGATGTAATTCATCATTAATTAGTTGTTCTTGAGCCTCACTATGAAGATGCCTGATATCAGTAACAGGTATATCAGGAGGAGTAGGGTTTTCCATCACTACCATTTCGTAATCCTTGAATCTGGTAGTATCGGGAGGAATGATAAAGCGCGATCGCAGCATAGGATGACGATTTAGTAAGTCTTTCCAAGACTGCCAAGCAACTTTTGTATCAAAATCACCTCGTAAACGGAGAGTGGAAAATAAGCTAATTGAGTTTACTACCCAATGACCAAGTAAATGAAAATACTGTCCAGAAAGAATCTCAACTTTCTCTGTTTTCTGCTGCTCTTGATTGATAATACTTGCAGATGGTGAAGAATCAGAATTATCTATCGGGGAAATTAAGCAATTATCAGCTATTTGCACCACATCGCCCAAAGTTTGTAATTGCATCAAATTTTGCAAAGGCAATGTTTCCATGAATTTGGGTTGTATTTCTTGGGGAATTAGTGCAACTAATCCATTCAATAATTCCATCATTTTGATAGAATCTAATCCTAAGTTACCCTCCAAAAACATATCGCGTTCTAAGTCTTCTGCATCATGTCCAGTAATTTTGGCTACTAGGGAGAAAATTGGCAATTCTAAGCTCTTGGTACTCATTGCATCCTCTAAAAAATTAATGTTCGCAAAAAAATCTCCAACGTCTTACCTAATTAAGTAAGTATTATCTTGAAGGCTAGTTATTCATACAAAAATAAATTTGAATGGATAAGAATTACGAGAAAAATTAATCTTTGCTCTTGTTATGTTACTTATCGCCTTGTTCTGGGCTATTTATGCAAAAATTTAGGAGCAATAATACCAATTCAAAATTCACTCATAGCCTACTCTAAGGCTGCGCCAACAAAATTCCAAACAAAAACTCTACCCACAAGGAGGTAGAGTTTTTCATGCTAATTAAGTCAAGGGAAATTCAACAAACTATATTAACGTGAGTTCGATAAATTCGGAAGAACCCCTCTCCAAACCTCTCCCCGACGCGGGGAGAGGCTTAAAACCCTGATTATTTGGTACTCAGTTATAGATTTTCAGCCCCTTCCCTTGTAGGGAAGGGGTTGGGGTTAGGTTCAGTCGAACTCACGTTATATTACGAAACGTAAAGAGGCTGGAATGACCAATCACTAATGACCAATGACTGATTTACCAAACTTCTGCAAATCCTGAGCCAGCTTAATGTAACTTGACTGGCGTTGGCTATCGGTGAGTGGAGACAATTGTTCCATTGGCAAGAGTCGATTTTGGGTTACGGCTACCGGATGCCTTGGCTGTTGGCGATTGTCCACAATCTTCAAGTCCTCAATCAGCTTGGCGTAGCTTGACTGGCGCTGACTATCAGTGAGTGGGGACAGTTGTTCCATTGGCACTAGTCTTGGCTGTTGGCGATTGTCCACAATCTTTAAGTCCTCAGTCAGCTTGGCGTAACTTGACTGGCGTTGGTTATCTGTGAGTGGAGATAGTTGTTCTATGGGTAAGAGTCGAGTTTGGGCTACTGTTAGCTGATGCTTACTCTCTGGGCGTGGTGGTAATAATTCAGCCGCAGGTATAGAGGTGGCTTGATTTTCCTGAGTGTGATCAACTAATGATACTCTGTAGGTTTTACGCTCGAAAGGATAAGTAGGCAGCAGTACCCGACGTAGACCTTGGGGAAATAAGGGTATGCTATTAAACCTGATCCCAGCTACATAAGACCTAGCCAGACTTGTCAACACACGTTCCACTACTGGTTGTCTTTTGTTTAGATATATCCAGACTCCCAGTTCATCCAAACTTGCTAATTGTTCTTTGAGAGCGAATGAATCTCCTAAGTGTAGGTAAACACTTTCTTTAGAGATGACATCTTGACACACATCTACATTTAACTGTTCAGATACTTGCACCAGGGCTAGCAGTTGATCTGTGGAAATCGTGTCAGCATGACTGAAAATTCCTTGTGAAGTTACTAAGGGACAAGTCCAGGTGGATGCTGACTGTTCTTTTGCGGACACATCATGCACACTCAGACCTTTTTCTCCTTCTATTTGTAGGAGCAAAGCGATCGCCTGCTCTAGTGTCAACATTCCCCGCAGTGTAGCTCCGGCTAGAATACCAGTTTTTTCTACTAATAAACTAGTGGGTTGTAATTCCAAAGACATCAACAAGCGTCCCCAAGCGTACTGCACTGCAAATATATGTGCCTGTTCGCTCATCTCATGGAATCCGGCACGCACGCTATTGTAAGCTACTTGGAATTGGGGGAAACGTTGGCCTAAAGTTTCTATTTCTGCGGGAGCGATCGCACTAGTGCCATCTAATATTAAGTGAAACGGTGTTGTACGCTGGGGGTTAGCTCGACCTGTATATATATCTGCTGGTGTTTGTGCTGAACATATAGCCTCCAGGTAATTGAGCAGATGTTGGCGGTCATTGACTACTAAAGCTGCCTTGTAAGGTAATTCCTTCTGGGCATTATTTTGAGTAAAACAGATTTGGGAAGATTCTTGTTCAGGATGATGAATGATGTGTTGGCGTAGTTGTCTAGCTACTTCTTGAAGTGCTTGTTGATTCCGTGCCGTCAGACATAACAAATCAGGAGCAGAACTTGTGACCTGGGACTGTAAATTAGCTGCTACTGGGGATTCCTCAAGAATAACGTGACAATTAGTACCGCCAAATCCAAATCCATTCACACCTGCACGTAATGGGTTGCCATTAGGCGACCAAGGTATACTCTTACCTGCGACAGTGAAAGGTGTGTCTGCAAAATTGATATGGGGATTAGGCTCCTCAAAACCTACAGTTTGGGGAATTTTGCCGTGCTGCATGGCCAGTACCACTTTGATCAGGCTGACAATCCCGGAAGCAGACAGCAAATGACCAATAGAGGATTTAACCGAACCAATGGTACAGAATCCCTTTTCATCAGTAAAGCTACGGAAAGCTTTTGTCATCCCTTCTACTTCTACTGGATCGCCCAGGAGAGTACCTGTACCGTGGGTTTCAATGTAGGAGATAGTCCGGGGGTCTACGCCACAACTGTTGTAAGCTTGGCGGATAGCTTCCGCTTGACCTTTGGGATTGGGAGCAGTTATCCCCTGGGAGTGACCGTCATTATTTACTGCCGAACCTTTAATCACAGCATGAATCAAGTCACCATCTGCCAAAGCCTGCTTGAGAGGTTTGATAATTAATACGCCCGCACCTTCTCCTAAAACGATGCCATTAGCACGGCGGTCAAAGGGATAGCAAGTTCCACTCAGAGAAAGAGCCTGTGCCTTACGTAAAAAAGTAAAGGGGCTAGGACTAAGATTTAAATTTACCCCACCGACGATCGCCATGCCAGTTTGACCGGAGCGTAGACTTTCGCAAGCAATATGTAATGCCACCAAGGAAGAAGAACAAGCAGTACTAACTGCCATACTTGGCCCCTTGAGGTTCAGGCAATGACTAACTCGTGCCGCTAATTCGTTGACCTCGTTACCTGCTGCTGACTCAGGGAGAATTTCACTTGGTTGCAGTACTTGTGAAAGGGTCTTGAGCAAATGCTGACGATCTTCAGCAGGAAGGTGATCAAACCAGGAACTCTCTTGCAAACGTTGACGTAATTCCTCGTAATACTGATAATTGGTGAAGTGTTCGATGTAAGTATTTTGTCCACAACCAACAAACACACCGATATTATCAGGGCGATATTTGCCGCCGTAGCCTGCCTGTTGTAGAGCCTGCATCGAAAGCTCTAGGAACAACCTTTGTTGGGGGTCCATCGCCGTAGCTTCCTTGGGAGAGATGCCAAAGAACATCGGGTCAAAGTCGAAGGGACTATTTACAAAGCATCCCCGTTTGGATATTTTTGCTTGTGGAGAGTTTCCTTTGGCTTCAAAGTAGTGTTGGTTAAACCAACGGTCTTGAGGCACATCTTGAATGACGGAGCGCCCTGCATTGAGTAAATCCCAATACTGTTCTAAGTTATCGGCTCCTGGTATTTTACAAGCCATGCCGATGATAGCAATGTCTTGTTCAGGAACATCTTGGTATTTTTCCTGGGGAGCGACATTTGGGGGCGCTGATTTTTCGGTTTGTGGGCTAGATGTTTCTTCTGGAGCGATCACCAAAGGTGGGGCGTAGTCCATCGCACTCGTGCTAGTCTTCACAGAATAACCGTACTTGCTTTGTAAATAATCTACCAGGTCATCTGGTGTTTGATATTCAAACAGTAAAGTCGGAAATAATTCCTCACCCAGAGTTGTCCCTAAATGTTGGACAACTTCTACAGTGCCAACAGAATCTAACCCCATTTCTTGGAAAGTTTTGTGTCCTTCCACCTGTGCTTCCGGAATACGTAGATGTTGCAGCAAAACTTCTCGGACAAGCTGTCGCAGATTGCGAGGTTTAGCTTGTGATTGGCTTGCGGAGGATTTTGGTGCTATTTCTGGGGTGGCTTGAGCAATTAAGTCAATGATGTGAATTACAGGGGAAGCATCCAAAGATAGCGCCTGAATAAAGGCATTAGCAGCCGGCTCTGGTTCCAGAGGATTTAAACCTTTGGATCTTACCATTAATAAAGTTGATGCGCCTAAAAGAGCGCCCATACCGCGATCGCTCCATAGGGAATAATTCAGAGCTAGGGAGCGTCCTTGACCGCCATGCTGTGTGCGGTAGATGGCGTAACTATCGAGAAAAGTATTGGCTGCGGCATAATCGCCCATACCAGTTCCCCATTCGGCTTTAGAAGCGGAAACCGAGGACAATAACACAAAGTATTTCAGGGGTTCGTTACGGGTAACAGTATCGAGGATGATGGTTCCCTGGACTTTCGGAGCTAAAACTTTGGTGACTGAGGCGGGTTGTTTTTGCAGTAGTTTAAATGTGCTGTGGTCAACTGCACCCGCCGCATGGATGACTCCATCCAGATTACCAAAGCGGGACTTGATGCTCTCGATTAATTGCTTCATCCCCAAGGCATCCGTCACATCCACAGCCTGATACATGACTGTAGCTCCGAGTTGCTCTAATTGCTGAATTGCCTGGATACGTTGCTGGGTAGACGCATCATGACTAGCAGATTGCCATTCTTGTTTGGGGGGGAGGGGATGGCGACCTGTTAGCACCAAATTGATGGGTACTTGTCGAACCATAGCTAAGGCTATTTCTGTCCCGACAGCACTAGTACCACCAGTAATCAACCAAGTTTCTCCTGCCGACAAAGGTAGAGAATTGTTCTCTGTAGGTACATTAATTTTTGCCAGGGTACGGCTCAATCGTTGACCATCACGGATAGCAACGATACCTTCACCAGTAGGGGTTGCCTTCATTTCCTGGAACAAAATATCGGCTAATTTTTCTGGCAGATAAACATCTTGGTTAAAATCTACGACTTTGGCTTGAATTTGAGGATTTTCTTGTGCCACCACCTGCGCCAGTACACCTGCCATAGACTGATGTACACCGTGTAAGGAATCATTTGGAGATATTGGATAAGCACCTTGAGTTACCACTAAGAAATTGAGGGGAGAGGCTGGGTAATGTTTAACTAGCGCCTGTGTCAAAAACAAAAGACTGTAAACGCGTTCATTGAGTAGGCGGTCATTTTCTAGTAGTTGTTCTGGGGATGTTGCCCACAAACTATAGTTCCACAGATGCACGGCTGCGGTGACTGTCACACCCTGTGCTTTGATATTTTGGATCAGTTGTTCGTAGTCGGCAACGGATGCTGGATTTATAGTAAAGTGTCCTGCTGTTTGGGTGAAGCTCTCCCCTGGGGTGACAAAATATGTCGTGTACTTTTTAGCGTCGAAGAGCTTTGCTAAATTTTCCCCTACTTGGTGGCGATCGCTAAAGATCAAAATTGCCCCTGAAGGAATATCTTGAGATTGGCTCAACACCTCTGGAGTCCATTGCCAACTATGAAACCAATTCGATGGTACAGAAAGCGGAATTTTTGGCAAAGCTTTGGGGGGAATAGCTGAAGTAAAACCTAACCCCCCAGCCCCCTTCCCTTGTAGGGAAGGGGGAGAATTCAAAGCCTCTCTCCTCGTAGGAGAGAGGTTTGGAGAGAGGTTTTCCACCCAGTAGCGTTGGCGTTGAAATGGGTAGGTTGGTAGTGCCAGGCGGCGACGCTGATAACCTTGGTCAAATGCAGTCCAATTGATTTTTATCCCCCTGATGTACAACTCACTTAAACTAGCAAGCAATTGTGACCAGTCTGGTTGTCCTTTTTTCAGAGAAGTTAGCCAAGTACCTGCACCTTCTGGCAAGCATCTTTTACCCATGCCTACTAATGTGGTACTCGGCCCCATTTCTACAAAGATTTCATACCCTTGTTCATGTAGCGTCTTGATGCCGGCATAAAATCTTACTCCCTCTCTAAGATGCTGTCGCCAGTAAGCTGCATGGGGAATTTCGTTGGGTTTTAGTATTTGTCCAGTCAAATTCGAGATGAGGGGAATACGCGGCGCTTGAAACTGCACCGAGCTAGCTATCTGCTCAAAGGGATCGAGGATACTAGCCATTAAAGGGGAGTGGAACGCGTGGGAAACCTGCAATGGTTGGGCGTTAATTCCTTGAGTTGCCAATTCTTTCAGCACAGATTGGACTGCTTCTCTGGCTCCAGAAATAACAATATTTTCTGGGCCATTAATCCCGGCAATTGCCACTTGCCCTGTGTAAGCAGCTAAAATGCCATTCATCCGTGCTTCATTGGTGAACACTGCCGCCATCATGCCATTTTGGGGTAGAGATTGAATTAAACGCCCCCTCTCGGCGATTAATTTCAGCCCATCTTCCAAGCTGAACACTCCAGCAACGCAAGCGGCTACATATTCACCCACGCTGTGACCCATGACTGCATCTGGTACAATTCCCCAAGATTTCCACATTTCAGCGAGGGAGTACTCTAAAGCAAACAGTGCTGGTTGAGTATATGCTGTTTCATTCAAAGGGGAAGTAACATCAGATGTGGGGTAAAGTACTGACAACAAAGGCTGCTGGAGATAGGGACGCAAAATCTCATCGCATCGGTCTAAAGTCTTACGGAACGTCGGCTGAGTTTCGTAAAGTTGTCGTCCCATTTCCACGTATTGAGAGCCTTGTCCTGTAAACAGGAATACAACTTTGGAACGCTTCTTCTGTACTTGACCACTGACTGACGTGCTGGTCTGCTTTTGGCTAGCAAAAGCGGTTAGTTGTTCGCGCAAGTCTGCGTTAGATGCAGCGACAACAGCAAGACGGTGTTCAAAATGCGATCGCCCGGTGTTGGCTGTAAAACAAATATCTGCTAAAGATGTTTCTGGATGGGATGTTAAAAAAGATTCATAGCGGCTAGCCATTGCCAGTAGTGCTGCCTCAGTTTTGGCCGATAAACTTAGCAGGTGGAGTGGACGCTCAGTTTTCGGCAGCTCTAATTTCAATTCCGGTGCTTCTTCGATAATCAGATGGGCATTAGTGCCACTCATACCAAAAGAACTAACCCCAGCCAAGCGTTTCCCGTTAACTGCCGGCCACGGAGTTGGCTTAGTTGGCACAGCAACTGCCAGTTTGTCCCAAGGAATATGAGGACTGGGCTGTTGTAAATGCAGATGTGGCGGTATCTCTGCATTTTGTAAAGCCAGCACCACTTTCATTAAACTGGCAACTCCCGCAGCAGATTCTAAGTGACCCAACTGAGTTTTCACCGAACCAATCAACAATGGTTGCTCTGGAGAACGTCCTTGACACAACACTGAGCCTAAAGCTCTCACTTCTATGGGATCTCCCAAAGATGTGCCTGTACCGTGGGTTTCTACATAACTAATTTGTTCTGGTGCTACCTTAGCGTTGGTGAGCGCCTGATTAATCAACTTCTCTTGAGCTAGCCCATTCGGTACTGTCAAACCACTGCTAGCACCGTCGTGATTAACTGCCGAGCCTCGTACCACAGCCAAAATATTATCATTGTTAGCGATCGCATCTGATAAACGCTTGAGTACGACTATGCCGCAGCCTTCTCCACGTACATAACCATCGGCTTTGGCATCAAAGGTCTTACAACGACCATCTGGAGCCAGCGCCCTCATTCTACTCAGACCAATAGAAGCTTCCGGTGCTAAGATCAAGTTGACTCCACCCGCTAAAGCCATATTGCACTCACCTGAACGCAAGCTCTGACAAGCCAGGTGAACTGCTAGCAACGAAGAAGAACAAGCTGTGTCTAACTGCATCACAGGGCCTTGCAAGCCCAAGACATAAGCTAGGCGACCGATGGCAATACTCCGAGCATTTCCTAAACTGCTGTAAGCATCAATGCGGTGATGATCTCCAGAATATAGGTTAAAGCGGGAATAATCTTCCATAAAGAGTCCCATAAAGACTCCCGTCTGGCTGCCGTTTAATTCCTCTGGGGATTGTCCGGCGTTTTCTATTGCTTCCCAGCCCACCTCCAGCAGTAGCCGATGCTGGGGGTCCATGCTGGCTGCTTCTAGAGGGGAAAGTCCAAAGAAATGGGGATCAAATTGATCTACCTGTTTAATAAACCCACCATATCGGGTGTAAATTTTCCCCAGAGTGTTGGGATTTGCATTGTAATACTCATCCACGTCCCATCTGTCAGCCGGAACTTCAGTGATAGTGTCTACCCCATTGTGGAGTAATTCCCAGAATTTCTCAGGGTAGTCGGCTCCCCCAGGAAAGCGACAGTTCATGCCAATAATGGCGATTGGTGCTGTTTTGGCATTCTCCACTGCGTCCAACTTGGCACGCATTTCTTTTAAGGCTAAAACTGAACGTTGTAATGGAGATAATTGGTTAATGTCTGAAGTGTGACTCATTTTAAGAAATTGCGTAATTAATAGACAAAGAAATTGAGTCTGAAGCCAGACTCATTTAGCTGTGTAAGTAAATAAAAGAATGTCTTTTGTAGACTTATCGGAGTTAAGCAGGTGATTTACGCAAGTTCACAAGTAAAATTACTTCAGACACCAAGCAAAGCCTCTAATTCTTGGTCAACTAATGCTGCTAATTCGTCTTCAGAATATTGCTGAATATCTATTAACAAATCAGTTTGCTCTTCAGCCTCTATTTGCGGCTCCACCACAACTGGCTCGGCTACAGTCAAGGAAATTATATTGTTGAGCAGATATTCAGCTAAAGATTCAATTGTGGGATATTCAAAGGTCAAAGTTGAAGGCAGAGAATTTCCTAAGCTGGTTTCCAGTCGGTTCTTCAACTCGATGGACATGAGAGAGTCCATCCCCATATCGAAAAATCCCTGTTGCGGATTTGGTTGATAGGATGCTTCAAACCTGAGAACTTGGGCAACCTCAGTTTGAATGTAAGCAATTAAAACATTTTGGCGATCGCTAGCAATATTTTCCTCTAATTGACGCAGCAGTTCAAGTTGTTTGCCTGATTGTGCAGAATTGCTTTGTGGCTGGGTTTGGGGAGCTAAATCAGCAATTAAAGGTGCTGCGCCTCCTGGTGGGAATTGCTGGAGGAATTTCTCCCAATTGACTGACATCACACCAACTTGGGTGGCATCTTGTCTCAATAAATCTCCCAGTAGTTGCAATCCCAATTCTGAGGATATAGTAGCAAAACCACTCTCAGCTATGCGCTTTTGGCTACGACTATCTAAATCTGCTGCCATCCCAACTTCTGCCCAAGGCCCCCAGTTAATGCTCAAACCAGGTAAACCCAAACCTCGACGATAATGAACTAAGGCATCCATGAAGGCATTAGCGGCTGCATAGTTTCCTTGGCTGGGTGAACCAAGTAATGAAGCGACCGAGGAGAAGCAGACAAAGAAATCTAAAGGTAGGTCTTTGGTTAATGTGTGCAGGTTCCATGCGCCTTGCACTTTGGGCGCTAGGACTTTAGCAAAGCGGCTCCAATTTTGTTGCAATAATACCCCGTCATCTAAAACACCAGCCGCGTGAAAAATGCCTCTAAGGGGTGGATAGTTAGTTTTGATGGCTTCTAACATCTGAGCCACATCTTCCGGGTTGGACACATCTGCTGTGACAACTAGAACTTTTGCCCCTGCTTGCTGTAGTTGATTGATAGCTACTTGAGTATCACCAACCACTCCGCGCCTGCCGGTTAAAACTAAGTTTTTGGCTCCTTGTGCTACCATCCACTGAGCAACTTGCAGCCCTAGCGCCCCTAGACCACCTGTAATCAAATAAGTCACATCTTCACCAATTGCCAGTTGATTCGTGGGGGTTTGAGCTTGGCGACGCACCAACCGGGAGACTTTCCGCACTCCTTGACGGAATGCTACTTCGTCTTCTTGGTCTGGGAACAACAACTCTGCTAATAATTCTTCAATTTCGTTCCCATTACCAACTGGGTCTAAATCCAACCGCACACATGACAATTCTGGATGTTCCAAGGAAATAACACGTCCCAAGCCCCACAAAGCAGCTTGATTTATGGCTAAGGAATCAGACATTGGCTCTACTGGCTGGGTTCCTCTGGTAACTAACCACAAACGGGGAGGCTTAGACCAAGTTGATTGTGCCAAGGCTTGAACCAAATGCAGCACATTACCACAGCCAGTATTTAAAGTCTCCCGTGCCTCCTCCAGCCCCCACAGATATACTACCCCACGGCAGGGAGGTTGATGATTACCTAAGCTTTCTTGAATTAACCTCTGAAAATCTTGTGGTTCTGAGGGGTTGATGTAGTAATGTTCGCCATTGGCTTGATATTCTGCACCAGGAGAAACTAAGATGGGGCGATCGCCACGTTCTTGGAGTAGTTTTGCTAACTTAACCGCCGTTCCTTGCTCGTCAGCAAATATCAGCCAACTTCCTAACTCTTGTGTCTGTGCTAACTGATGATTTTGCTCACGAGGCTTTGGTTGCCAAGCTACTTCATACAGCCAATCACCTAAATCTTTTTGCAGACTTTGCAGCAGAGTTGCCCGCCGGACTTTCCTGACTTCAAAACCGATGATTTCGGCGATTAACTGCCCATTTTGGTCGAACAGATGTACGTCACCAGTTAAGCTTTGCTGATTAGATGTTGGTGTTTTTTGACCATGACACCATAGTTGATGACCAGGATGGGGACGACCATAGAATCTCAAGCTACCGATGCTAAAGGGAATGTACATATAGTCATTCTGGACTTGCTCGGCAGGATTAATATCCCAGCAAACGTTTAGTAGTTGCAAGCATGAATCAATTAATCCCGGATAAAGTTGATAGTTATCGAGTTCGTCTGGTAATTGGGGCAGTTTCATTTGACATACTGCTTCTCCATCCTGATACCAAATATTTTCTAGCCACTGAAATGAAGTTCCCCAACTGTAGCCGACTGCTTGAAAATTAGAGTAAAATTGCGTCCCCGATAAAACTTGAGAACATCTAGCCTTGACTTGTGCCACATCTACGAAATTGGGTACTGGCGAGAACAGCCGGACTTTTCCTGTACTATGTGTTTTCCAAGCGTTGACCTCGTTTTCTGCTTCTCCACCTAAAAAACTAATAATTTGCCAGGAAGTCTCTTCTGTTGTTTGGGGTGTCAAAACCAACTGAACTGTTGTACTGCCGTCATCTGGGCAAACCAGCGTATTTTGAAACAACAAATCTTCGATGATGCAAGATTCATTGGGGAAAGCCTCCCTAACTGCGGATAGAAGCATCGAGATATAAGATGCACCAGGAACTATTCTGACTCCGTTTAATTGATGATCCTCTAGGTAAGCGTGTGAATTGGGGCTAAATTGGGTTTCAAAGCGAATTTCTGGAGAAAATGGTAATTTTAGCCGTTGACCGAGTACAGGGTGGAGAGTTTTGCTAGTCTTAGCAGGTAATGTCTGTTGGCGATGGGATGTCTCAACCCAGTAACGCTGGCGCTGAAAGGGATAATTTGGCAGTACTAGACGATGACGGGGATAATCTTGGTCAAAGCCAGACCAGTTGATTGATGCCCCACGTAAGTATAATTCCTGCAAGCTTTGCAGTAGCTGTTGCCAATCTGACTGTTGTGGGCGCAAACTAGGAAGCCAAATTCCTACTCCTTCAGGGAGGCACTTACGACCCATTCCCAGTAAAACTGGTTTTGGCCCGACCTCTAGAAAAATGTCGCAACCTTGCTGCTCCAGGGTTTCCATCCCAGCAGCAAATCTCACGGAGTGGCGCAAATGTCTAACCCAATATTCCGCATTGGTGATTTCTGTGGTAACTACTGTGCCGGTAACATTAGAAATCAGTTTGATATTCGGAGATGAAAAGCTCACTTCTGAGGCAATGCGCGCAAATTCCGCTAACACTGGTTCCATTAAAGGAGAGTGGAAGGCATGGGAAACGTTTAATTTGACACTATTAACGCCTTCGCTTTGGAGAGTAGACATCACGGCTGCGACTGCTTGATGCTGTCCAGAAATAACGACACTCTCCGGGCCGTTAATGGCAGCAATTGATACTTGATCGGCATAAGGTTGAATAGCTGCCAATACTCGCCCTTGGGAGGCGAATATATTGACCATTGCCCCATCTTGAGGTAGAGACTGCATGAGGCGAGCGCGGGCAGCAACTAATTTTAGTCCATCTTCCAGACTAAAGACTCCAGCGATACAAGCGGCAACATATTCACCCAAACTATGACCGATAACTACTGTGGGTTCTATGCCCCAAGATTTCCATAACTGGCAGACGGCATACTCTAGGGCAAACAAAGCTGGTTGGGTGTAGGCGGTCTCATTGAGAGGGCTAGTCCCAGATTCAGGATAGAGAACCGACAGTAAAGGTTGTTCTAAATAAGGACGGAGAATTTCATCACAACGATCTAAAGTTTGCCGGAATGTTGGTTGGGTTTCGTAGAGTTCTCGCCCCATACCTATATACTGAGAACCCTGTCCGGTAAACAGAAAGGCGATTTTCGGGCGCTTTTTGTTGTGTAATTGTCCGCTCACACCTGGGGTTTTACCTGCTGTAAAAGCTGCCAATTGTTGACGCAAGTCTTGAGTAGATTCAGCGACAACAGCAAAACGATGGTCAAAATGCGATCGCCCTGTATTCGCACTGAAACAAATATCTGCTAGATTTGCTTTGCTATCATCTTTCAGGAAGGACTCGTAACGGCTGACAAGTGACTGTAGTGCTGATTCAGTTTTGGCCGATAAACTCAAAAGATGAAGTGGACGCTCAATTGCTTCTTCTTTTTGACTTTTGACTTTTAACTTTTGACTTTCTAAAGGTGCTGCTTCCAAAATCAGATGGACATTTGTACCACTCATGCCAAAGGAACTGACCCCAGCTAGTCGTCGTCCATCTGCCCCTAATGGCCATTGTGTGGGCTGAGTCGCCACTACAACCGGCAGTTTTTCCCAAGGAATATAGGGATTAGGTTGTTGAAAATGTAAATGTGGTGGTATCTGTGCGTGCTGGAGAGCTAATACAACTTTCATTAATCCAGCAACGCCGGCGGCTGATTCCAAATGACCAACCTGAGTTTTGACAGAACCGATAGTTAGGGGATTATCTTCTGAGCGACCTTCACCTAATACTGCTCCCAAGGCTAACACCTCGATGGGATCGCCCAAGGGTGTACCAGTCCCGTGAGTTTCCACATATTGAATCTGATGGGCTTGGACGTTGGCATTTTCTAAGGCTTTGCGAAGTAATTTTTCTTGAGCCGAACCATTGGGGGCTGTCAAACCATTACTAGAGCCATCATGATTGTATGCTGAACCCCGAATCAATGCCAGGATAGGATCGCCATCAGCTAAAGCATCAGATAAACGTTTGAGTAGGACTATGCCACATCCTTCTCCGCGTCCGTAACCATCGGCGCTAGCATCAAAAGTTTTACAGCGACCATCAGTAGATAAGGCTTTTAATTTACACAGACCAATGGAAGGATCTGGTGAGAGAATCAGGTTGACACCGCCAGCTAAAGCCATATTGCATTCTTGAGAACGGAGGCTTTGGCAAGCTAGATGCACTCCTAACAGAGAAGAAGAACAAGCTGTATCTAACTGCATGGTAGCGCCTTGCAGACCCAAGACGTAAGCTAAACGCCCAGCCGCCATACTTCTGAGAATACTTAAAGTATTGTAGGCATCAATTTGAGTGCGATCGCCATAAAAGCTCAGTTGTGAGTAGTCGTCCATAGATAGTCCGACGAATACCCCTGTAGGACTGCCATTTAACTTTTCTGGTGCTTGTCCAGCATTTTCTAGCGCTTCCCAGCTTACTTCCAAAAGTAGCCTTTGTTGGGGGTCGAGGCTGACGGCTTCGCGGGGAGAGATGCCAAAGAACTGAGCATCGAACTTGTCTACCTCATTTAAAAAACCGCCGTGCTGGGTGTACATTTTCCCCGACACTTCGGGGTCTGGATGATAAAACTCATCTACTGGCCATCTTTGTGCAGGAATTTTGCTAATGGCATCTACCCCATTATGTAATAAATTCCAGTAATCCTCTGGGTTATTGACACCCCCAGGTAAACGGCAAGACATCCCAATAATAGCGATGGGTTCTTTCTGTAATTGCTCAACAGTATCAACTTCAGACCGCATCCGCCGCAATTCTAAAATGGCATTTTCTAGTAACAAGCGGTAATTTGTATTCTCTGAATTAGGACTCATACTAATCTCCTTTGTTTAACTGTGGCAATTTCTTTGGTGAGTAATTCAGCTATTTCCGCGTCTGAGAGTGCTTTTAAGTCTGCTGATTCGGTCGGTTCTGCGTTGTTTGTCGGCAATTCTACAGACACCAACAGATTTTCTGTGTGCAGATTAGACTCTGGCTTTGTCTTGGCTAATTCTGTCGGTTGGGTAATTTTTTGACTGGCTAGGTGGCGTGCTAAAGATTCGATGGTCGAGAAGTTCCAGACTATAGTTGCTTCTAAGGGATATCCCAACCATTCACTCAATTCTTGGGCTAACTTGACAGCCCTGACGGAATCTAATCCATAATCTGCAAATGACTTACTTTGGTCGATTGACTGGGCTGCTACTGCCAATTTTCTCACTACCCAATCGATAATCCAGTTTTCGATCAATTCTGCAGTTTGGTAAGAGACTTTTACCGACGCAGATGTTTGCGTTTTGCTAACCACAGTATGGGAAGGCGCAGCAGAATTTTCTTGCCGAAGTAGCCGCTTGAGTATTTTGCCTGTGGGGTTCTTGGGGATGGAGGAGACAAATTCGACGGCACTAGGAACTTTATATTGAGCTAGTTTCTGGTAACAGAAGGCAATGATTTCTGCTTCTGTAACCGCTTGGTCTGGTTTGAGGACAATACTAGCTTTCACCTGTTCACCTAGTACTGAATCTGGTACACCGTAGACAGCTACCTCTGCAATACCTGGATGCTGGTAAATAACATTTTCAACTTCGGCTGGGTATACTTTTAATCCACCGTTGTTGATCATATCTTTGAGGCGGTCAACGATGTAAAAGTAGCCTAATTCGTCTATTTGACCAATGTCACCGGTGTGAAACCATCCGTTCTTCATGGCTTTGGCAGTTTCAGCCGGGCGATTCCAGTAACCTAGCATGACATTGACACCGCGAATCACGATTTCACCGAGTTCACCAGGGGCAACTTCGCAACCATCATCCAGGCTGACAATCTTCATCTCGACATTTTCAATTGGTGAACCAATAGAACCGAGTTTGTACCTCAATTCGTGGTTATAACTAGCTAATGGTGATGTTTCTGTCAGACCATACCCTTGGTTGATGACTTTACCAAACTTGTCTTGCCAACGTTTGGCAATTTCTACAGGCAAACCTGCGGCCGCAGAGAAGTAGTAACGCACTGAATCCAAATCGCGGATAGATGCTTTATCACATAAAAGAATAAAAGTAGTGGGAACACCAAAAAAGATTGTAATATTATATTCGCTGATGGTTGTCAGTACCGTTTCTGGGTCGAACGATCGCTGTAAAATGATCGTTGCACAGGTATTCAGTCCACTATTGAGAACTGCGTTCTGCCCAAAACAGTGGAACATCGGTAAAAATAGTAAAATTTGATCATTAGGGCGCATTTCACAACAGTGCTTCATGGAGTGCA
Source organism: Trichormus variabilis 0441 (assembly GCF_009856605.1). NCBI lineage: Bacteria > Bacillati > Cyanobacteriota > Cyanophyceae > Nostocales > Nostocaceae > Trichormus > Trichormus variabilis. The sequence goes on from NZ_CP047242.1 coordinate 6,270,659, forward strand.
TATTGGAAATCACATTGCCATGAGATAAAGTAGCGCCTTTAGGAAAACCTGTTGTACCAGAAGTATAAAGAATCGCTGCTGGCTCATCACGTTCTATCTCCACAGCACGGGCGTTAGGGGAAGCATTGGCCATGAATTCACTCAAGGCGATCGCCTCACCTGCTTGCCCCTCAGCAATTATGATGTGCTTGAGGTGGGGTAAATCGACTTTGGGCAATTTTTCTCGCAGCGTTTCTGTGGTTACGAGTACAGCTGCTCCACAGTCATTGAGAATAAACTTGAGTTCATCGCTTTGCAGATTTGGGTTAATAGAAACTGCGATCGCCCCAATCTTGAGAATCCCTAGATAGGAAATCACAAATTCAGGAATATTTGGTAATAATAATGCTATGCGATCGCCACGTTCAATCCCCAACCCCAGTAAAGCATTGGCAACGCGATTTGCCATTTCATTGAGTTGTTTATAAGTAAAATATAAACCTTCAAAAATGAGCGCTGGTTTGTTAGGAAAAAGGCAGCAACCACGCTCCACATTTTGGGAAATATTCATAAAAGTTGTGGCAATATTTAAGTTGTAGCTCTTGTTGTACTTATCGCCTTGATGTAGAGAATTTATGCAATAAGTGGATAAAATTAGTAAACAGTCAACAGTTCAATTGACTGCCGACTGTTTACTGTTGACTATTGACTATTGACTCTTAACCCTTAATGCAAGCAGGGTAAGATATCTTGAACTGCTTGCACAATCACACCACCAGCAGCGATATCAGCAGAAATCCGGGCAATATGCTCATCCAGTCCTTGCTCATTATCATTCCAAATATATGGGCGATCTGAAGTTGGTTTTTGTCCAACTACGTGGCGGACTGCTGAATATAAGCGCTCAGTTGCAGGTGATAGACAGGCGCGTGCATCGTAATGACCAGTCTTTTTATATGTGCGGAGGTCAACAGCTTGGACTCCAAACATCAGAGCGATCGCCACATAATTCTGGAAGATATCCACAGAACGGCGGGCTAGAGTCGCTGAAGTGTATCCTTGACTGTTGATGTTCTGATTAAATTGTTCTGCATGGGTAGGAAAGCGATCGGCGATGGAATTTCCATAGAAGGTCAACAGTGGCATAATTGAGTTACCGCATATTTGCAGACCTTTGAGTCCCATATTGACTTTACGTTCTCGGTTGCCTAATAAAGATGGTGGTAGTCCATTGCTAAACTCTGGTGAGGCGAGGAGGGCAATCTGCACATCTAGGTGTTTAGCCAATAACCCAATATAGTAACGCAGGTGATCCATTCCCATACCCACGTACTGTCCGAGGAAATTTCCTCCATGATAGCTAGCTTGGTTATCAACATCAATTAGTGGGTTATCGGTGACTGAGTTGATTTCGATTTCAATTTGTTTGGCAATCTGGGAAATTCCATCAACGATTGGCCCCAAATACTGGGGAAGGCATCGGAGTGAGTAACGATCTTGAATCAACTCGTGATCACGATAATCGTGTTTACCATCTAACTCATCACGAACTAACTGGGAATTGGCTAACAAAGAAATCATCTGATCTGCTGCCCATAATTGACCAGGATGTGGTTTGGAATTATGGATAAATGGATGGAATGATTGATTGGTTCCGTTTAAAGCTTGGATATCTAGAGCGTGAACGCCCATAGCGATCGCAGTTAAAATTTGAGTATCGTAGACGCAGTTTGCTGCAATACCTGTCATGACTGAAGTGCCGTTCATCATCGCCAAGCCTTCCTTCGGCAACAATGTCAAGGGTGACAAATTCAGTTGACGTAGAGCTGTTGGCGCATCCATTTCTTTACCGTTGAAGTCAACCTTAAAACTGGGATCTAAGCCTATCAGTGAACCAGTAATGTAGGATAGTGGCACTAAATCACCACTTGCACCAATTGAACCAAACTCATACACATATGGTGTGACACCAGCGTTAAGGAAAATCTCCATACGCTTGATAAGTTCTAATCTGATGCCAGATGCACCGCGCATATGAGAGTTTGCACGCAAGAGCATAGCTGCGCGCACATCCGCCAAGGGTAATTTGTTCCCTGCACCTGTTTTCAGGAACCAAACTAAGTTGGTTTGGAGTTCAGATGCTTGTTCACGGGATATGGCAACATTGGCCATACCGCCAAAACCAGATGTCACTCCATAAATTGGTTCCCCAGATTCAACAGCATTATTAATGTAATCACAAGATGCCTGAATACCCTGCAAAATATCAGTGTTATTGGTTAAAGACACTAAGGTGCCATTACGCGCTACCCTTGCAACATCATTGATTGTGAGTTTCTGATTACCAATAATTACATTGGCAGAAGAATTTCCAGTAAAAGAAAATTGTTGAGATGAGGTTTTGCTTTGTGCTTGAGATAGTGTCTTCATACAGGGATTGTGTCTAACTTGTAGTAGGTATTGCAATTAACTTAACTTTTGTTTGTTGCTGAAAATATTTGAGGTCATATTTCAGCAAATACAACTTGATATTTAGCTGGCATCAGTGTTTTAACGAAGCAGCTATTCTCCATAATTGAAACTTTTGAGAATATTTTTTGGAGAATTTTATAGAAGAATTAACCAAAAGAACAGCCATTTGTTTCAATTCATTTGCTCATATATTGATGAGAGAATGAAGCTTGTAATCGTTTGTTCTTTAATTGAACTGTTATATATTTATCTGGAGTAGGTAAAAGATTTATGCAAATATTCCCTAAATTGGAATTTATTTTTTGGTGTTCCCTAAGAGGTTGTTTGAAAAGTGATTGTCCTTGAAAAAGGGGGGGAATGAATGAAAGTCCCCCTTTTTAAGGGGGATTTAGGGGGATCTAAAATGTTTTGCTCCCAAGCATGGAATTTTTAAAACACACTCTAGTCCTTATGTGGAATCTGTTTTGCCTATTTCCGTCTCTACAAGACTAATCCCCGACGAAAAAGTCCCTCCCTCTCCCGCAATAACCTACTTCTTCAATGTATTTTCCGTGCCACATTAAGTAAATAGGTACGAAAATTTTTATTTGGTATACTCAGGTAAACCAAAAATATGGCAAAGATAATTATTGTCAAACTAAATATATAACTATCCCCAAAAACTTTGATAGCTAAAGATGAAGCGATCGGCCCAGCAGTACATCCGAAACTATATATAGCCGTGAACAAAGCACTGCCAGAAGATAGTTCATTTCTAGAGAGTTTTGCACCAATCAATGCCATTGCTAAGGGAAAAATTGGACTAATACTAGCTCCAGCAATAAATGCAAATATCTGGGTAGCCGTAGAGTTTTGAATCAATGAAAGAGATAAAAACGACAATATGACGATAAACACACTCATAAACAGAACTTTGAGTCTGCCGAATTTGTCTGCTATGTGAGTAACGGGAACAGTAGAGAGCAAGCCGCCAACTACAAATACAGCGAAGGTATAGCCGATCTGCTCTATATTGTAATTTTGTCGTAGCAGATAAACCGGATATAAAGAAACTAGCGTTGATTCGGCAAAACCATAGGCAAATGCGCCCTGAAGGGGAAGTTTGAGTTTGTTAAAAATTCTGGAACGTGAAGATTGTTGAAAAACAACTGCCTTATCTGGTAAAGCTATCCAAACTACAATTACACCGCTAAAAATTAAAGCACTACCCAACAAAAATGAAAGTTTTGGTGAAACATTATAAAAAGCAGAACCAATTACAGGGCCAATACCAAATCCAAAAGTAAAAGCTAGAGCATTCAAACCGTTAACTATCGCTCGATTACCTTCATGACAAAAATGATTCAATGCAGTGTTTCCACTGACTAAATATAAACAACAAGCAATGCCCATAACAGCACGTATAATGAACCACAAAGGCATTGATGTAGTCATGGTAAACAAAGGAGCGCTAATACCCATCATTGTCAAGCCAAGCATCATCGTTTTACGAAGCCCTAACTTGGGTAATACTTTTACTACTAACGGTGTTCCCAACGCTATGACTAGAAAATACACCGTAGAATTTGCTCCTATCCATAAATCATCAACTTGATGTTGCGCCATTAATGTTGAGATAAAGGGATTAAATAGCCCTATAGAAATACCAGACAAAAAAGCTATGCTATACAAAGCTGGTAATCCAGTAGAAAAAGGGGAATTTGATTTCGTTGAAGTAAATTCTGTCATAAAACCGGGGGATAATTGATAAATTACGTGGTTTGAGTGCATCGTATAAATACGATGCAAGCGATTTTGTTATCGCAAAATTTCTACGCAAAATTTAAATAGCCATTCTTGCAATGAAATTACTTTTTACACTTTATGAAAATAGATTTACCTACTTCGCAAAATATACTTTCTTGTATACAATACTTAATTGTTGTTGATAGCTAACAGGTAATCTAAATGTTGGGATAATGACTGCAAAAAGAGTGATTGTGAATTGTGTAAAAAGAAATGTTCTCCAGGAAACATTTGCAGGTTGAAGTAACTACTAGTCTGCTCACGCCAAGCTTCTAAAGCATCAACCTTAATTGCTTTATCCTGCAAACCTCCAAATACAGAGATTGGGCATTCGAGGGGCATTTCACTTTTGTAAATGTATGTCTCTAGTATCGTAAAGTCCGCTCGCAGACAAGGTAAGAAAAGTTGTAACATTTGTTCATTCTGCAAAATCGCCTTGGGAATTGCATTGTAACGATCGCAAAGTTCCGCCAGGAATTCAGTCTCAGGCATTTTGTGAATAAACGGTTTGAGTATTGGTTTTTGAGGAGCAGGGCAACAAGCAGCAAATAAATGAACAGGGCGAAGATTATACTCTTGACGGAGTAGACGCGCTATCTCAAAGCTAAGTGTTGCACCCATGCTATGGCCAAAAAAAGCAAATGGCATATTCAGATACGGTCTAATGTTTGATGCCAAAGTTTGAACAAGAGGTAAAAAATTGGTATATGAGGGTTCTTGCAATCGCCGTCCTCTTCCAGGAAGTTGAACTAAGTGAACCTCTACGTCCTTTGGTAATTTGTTTGTCCAGGTACTATATGTTGAAGTTGTACCCCCTGCACATGGAAAACAGAATAAGCGAAGTTGGGCCTTTGGATTAGGCTGAGGGCAGCTAATCCAAGGATCAACTATTAGTCTTGCTGTCATAAAATTATGTGTGTAATCTGAAAATTTTTGTTATAAAGCCTAACCCTGTTTCTTTATCAGACTGTGGTAATACCAATTCAAAATTCAAAATTCAAAATTAAGAATCAAGAGAGGACAAGCGTTTGGGGTTGTACATCTGTCACATTCTTTTTTCAAATTGGTATAACTCTGTTCATAGCAGCGATTAAAGGTAAATATTATTTCTGCACATATACACGGTTAATTAACATTTGTTTGCTCTTATAGTACTTATCGCTCTTCTTTGGGTTATTTATGCAAAACACCAAAATCCCCAGCAAATCTTGTATTACACGGGAAGAGAAGGCATTTTTAGCTGCCACTTCACCAAAAAACGAGCCTTAGCCGAGTATTCAAAGGCAGGGAGAGTTTCATCAGAAATCTGATACGAAGGGCTTATGTCCGCACAAAAAAAGACGCAGGTACGGGTACAGTGTTACCGAAGTTTTGAGGGAAAACACCTGCTTAGACAGAAAGCGATCGCTCTGGATGTTAGAGAATTTCTACTATGCGCGGTTGTCCATCAGGATAATAGACACCAAGGCAGTTGTTTTTAGTATCAGTAATTACCCAAGGGTGAGTTACATAGGTGCTTTGAGTAATTCTATTGTTTGGAGCAATTAAGGTGTAAAACTTCCGTTGACCAGAGTAATCAAGCCAATATAACCTCACTGGTGCGCTGCGTTGGTTGATAAATGTAATTTCCGTAGCTATTTTTCCACTGCGAGAAATGGAAACAGATTCAGATTCACATTTTTTGGATTGAGCATTGGCAGTCGGCACACCAGCACTGATTGCAAATGAAAGCAACGCACTGCTAATAATAGCGAAGTTAACGTGTTTAAATTTGAGCATTGTTTAAATGAAAATATGATAGACGAAAAGATTGATAAGTATGAGAAAAACATCGTTTGGCTGGTTGCCCAGGAGAAAACACAGCAAAACTTACACGCTCAAAACCCAGAGTGTACACCCTACAAGTGCATCATTGGGACAGAAATCCAGCCAAGATACTTGAAACACTAGTATTCATATAAAGAATATGTGATGATAACCTCGTTCAAGATGAGACTTGGCAAAATTTGCCCAGAATGCCCAGAAAACTATGATTTTTAGTGGCTGGCAAGCAAAGAGATTTACTCATGCCGAGTTGGCAATATAACGAGGTATAAAGCCATGAATTTTCTCTCCTCAAAGAAGCAATCATCAACGGTTATAGTTGGGGCATTGATGATAACTTTAGGAGTAGAGCGAAGTGCTGCGGCCGCTACATTCAACCCTGCTCCTATTTTCGATAGCGCGGCTCACTACGCTACCACGATTCCTAGAAGTGATGGTGGTGTAGATGCTACTGATATTTACTACCCAGTTGTTTCCAATACCGATAAGAGTTCACTGCCCATTGCTTTGTTCTTGCAAGGAGCGCTTGTTGATAAATCTGATTACTCAAACTTTGCCAATACCGTAGCGCGTTATGGGTTTGTAGTAGTCGTACCTAATCACATCAGAACTGCTATCAGTCCAATGGGTGCGGTTACAGGATTGATCGCTGAACAGCAGCAGGTAAATGATGTTCTAACTTATATGCAGAGTGAGAAATCTCAGGGAGTATCACCTGTTGCTAATCTACTCGACCCCAGTATCCTAGTCTTGCTTGGTCACTCATTTGGAGGCGCAGTAGGAATTGCTGCGATTCAGGGTAACTGTTTTGCCGTTTTATGTACGGAAGATTTTAATCGACCTGATGAATTGAAGGCTGGGGTGTTTTATGGTACTAACGTTCGGATCGGCCAAACTAGTGGAGGGCTTCCGATTATTGACAATGATGATATACCTATTGCTCTAGTGCAGGGTAATCGAGATGGTGTGGCAACTCCCGCTAACGCTCAAGAAACATACGCAAGCATTCAAGACCCTCCCAAGGCGTTTATCACCATTCCTGGTGCTAATCATTACGGCATTACCAATGAAGATAATCTCATACGTGAGCCTATCAGACCAACGCTAGAGCAAAATGTGGCAATTGAAACCATTGCCCGTTGGAGTGCGCTTTTTTTACGCGGAACTGTACTCAACGACAAAGGAGCATTTGATTATGTATTCAACTCAGGTGATGCGTTAGATCCAAATGTCAATGTGGAGAGCGTTACAAAACCTATACCTGAATACACTTCTGTTGTTAGTTTGCTGGGATTGGGGGTAATAGGTGCAAGTTCACTGCTAAGGCAGAAGCAGAAGTTAATTACAAAATAAACACAGTGATAAATTTGTTATCCACCCTCAGCTACCCAGCGAGGGTTTTTCGTTTGAACTGATGAAATACTCGCCTTAGCAACTGGCGATCCGTCGGGCGGTTATGTCATCCCCCATACCACTACACATCCTGCTATCGCATCTTTACCGCACTTCCTCTAAGAATATATATGACGCGAGCGATCGCCTACAGTGGAGCGTAGCTCATCGCCTCTAGTGGAGCGTAGCTCATCGCCTCCAGTACTTCGCTCAATCACTATCCTCTAAGAAAATTCCCCAGATAAGTGGTTCTGAATACAGTCATCCACTATTGTTTGTCAAGTTGTATTGACACTTTGTAACAATATTGTTATATTAGTTTACATAAAGTAACAAATACAAGAAAAGATTATGTATACCACCATTAACGAAGACGGCGTTCTCAATAACTATGCAACTGAACCCCAGATGTACTATGCTGAGTACCCCGCAATTTGGGAACAGCGCAAATACGTTATACAGAGTGTGTTCGCTACTTTAATTGTCACTACTCTAGTTTTGGTAGCTTTAAGCGTTAGCTAAGACTTTTAGATTTGGGTATCGCTGTATCTCATCGTCATTCGTACTTCTCCTATCAACCCCAGTTAGTTTCGCTGGGGTTTTTTGCTATCGTCTGCCACTGCTCAATTTACCCACTGACTTTTAGAGGTACTACGTCAGGGAAAACTAGAGACAAGTAAAGCCAAAGCGATCGCCCGAATTCAAGATGAGTCAATCCGAAAAGAACTTTTAGAAGATGCGATCGCCTACAATCTCTCGTTGAGTACTGTAGAGACGTTGTATGCAACGTCTCTACATCGTTTATTTAGCGCAACTTCATAAAGAATTGGTATAAGGAGATTTAAGTTTCCAGATGCCAATCTGCTCGGTTCATGCGATAGACGAAGCAATCATCGTCACCAAATCGTCTAGGCTCAACAAATCGAAAACCAAGACGTTCATAAAAGGGGTGAACGCGGGTATTGCTGGCAAGTGGATCAACGAGAACATCCGTCACAAGCGGATCAGCAAAACATCGAGCAAGTGCAAGCTGCATCATTTGGGTTCCATAGCCTTGACCCAAATCAGTCTCTTCCCCAATCCAAATATCAATAGCGCGAAGATTCGCCGGAACATCACCCCAGTAGTGACTATCATCACGTAGCGGATCGATGATCTCGATAAATCCGATGGGGCGACCATCAATTTCAGCAATCAATTGCTCCCGCCATTCGGGGGCGCGGTCAAGTTCTACCTCCCAGCCCCAGTCATCGTTAGGATCTGAGTCAACTACATGAGGTTGTTCATCCCAATGTCGTAGCAGCTCCAAATCGGTGAAGGTAGCAAAGCGGAGGGTGATCCTTATCGAAGATGGTGGAGTATAATTCATGGGGTTTCTCAGATATTTTCGGTAATCCACTGGACGAGTTGAATCACGACACCGTTGGGGTCTGTGACTCGAAAGAACCTTTCACCCCAAGGTTAAGTCTCAGTTTAAGAAATAGCCGTCTATACGGTGCGTATGTGTAAACATTCGTAGTATTGGATTTCAAGTGATATTCTGGTCGAAAACTTAGAGAAGTACAGGAGTAACGCTTGATCGTTGAGCCAACTTGCTATTTATAAAACGCCAATCCCTATTCAATAGAGATTGACGCAAGACTCATTCGATCTCAAGAGTCTTTATAATGGCTGACCCCGTTTGAATTAAAAGTATTAAACTTTAGATTGTTTAGGGATTACACAAAATCCTAAGAAGTTGGAATCGGTAATTGAAGATAATAAAGTTAAACTAAACTCTCTTCACTAAATTAATAAGTAATTTAGCTCTCGCACTATTGGCTTCTTCCGGCTTGGGGCTAGAGTGCTTTATTTTTGATTAGAGGTTATTTATAAAGAAAAAATAAAATTACTGTAGGGTGTGTTAGGCGCTGATTTCCCAGATGATTGGTCACAAAATAAATATCCTCGCGCCTAACGCACCATCCGTGAGGCGGTGCGTTACGGCTAAATTTTCTTGTCTTTGCGTCCCAAATCCTTTCATAGCCGTAACACACCCTACTTAAGATTTACTTGGGGCTAGGGTGCTTTATTTTTGATTAGTAAAGCTAATAATTGTTTATTTGGAAGAGGAGAGCTTTTTGCTCAATGGAAAAATCGCCTTTTAGTTACATCTCAAAGTAGTAAGTAACTCTATTTTTTATTTTTCAAGATTTAGCCATGAGCAAATGTGTAGTAAGTTAAGTCACATTTTGCTCAAGTTATGGTTTATGGTTTGGATATTTTTGGGGTAAAAGTATAGTAGAACCAAGATTGTTAGATTACTGATATTCTTGGGCATTTTAATAACAGTAATAATCTTCTAAAACAATTATCAGTCTTCCAGGTTATGACATCTACAGTACCTCAATTCCCGGAAATTTCTGGCTACACCATCACTGAACAAATTTACCGGGGTTCACGTACTGCCGTGTATTTAGCGATACAAGATAATCAGAGATTACCTGTTGTCATTAAGGTGCTGCAACGAGAGTATGCCACATTTGGGGAATTGGTACAGTTTCGCAATCAGTATGCGATCGCCAAAAATCTGCCCATTACCGGCATTATCCCACCCCTAAGTCTAGAACCATTTGGTAATGGCTATGCCTTAGTCATGGCAGACTGGGGGGGTATCTCCCTGGAAACATATATCCAGCAACAGCCCTTAGACTTAGGAGACATTTTGGTAGTTGCCATCCAACTGGCAGATATTCTCCACGAACTACAACAACATCGAGTTATCCACAAAGACATTAAACCTGCCAACATCCTCATTCATCCAGAATCCCAGCAAGTTAAACTGATAGACTTTAGCATTGCTTCGGTATTGCCCAAAGAAACCCAGGAAATCCAAAACCCCAACACCCTGGAAGGTACTTTAGCTTATCTTTCCCCTGAACAAACGGGAAGAATGAATCGCGGCATCGATTATCGCAGTGATTTTTATGCCCTTGGTGTTACTCTGTATCAATTGCTAACAGGTCGCTTACCCTTCCTTACGGACGACCCCTTAGAATTGGTGCATTGTCACATCGCTAAGATTGCCACACCTGTCCATCTAGTAAATACCGATGTGCCGCCAACCTTGGGGGCAATTGTCGCCAAACTCATGGCCAAAAATGCCGAAGACCGCTATCAAAGTGCCTTGGGACTCAAGCATGATTTAGATGAATGTTGGAGTCAATGGAAACAAACAGGGTCAATTGCGGAATTTGAGTTGGGACAGAAGGATTTATGCGATCGCTTTCTCATTCCTGAAAAACTCTACGGTAGGGAAACTGAAGTCCAAACCCTGCTAGATGCTTTTGAGCGGGTTGCCCAAGGGTCATCAGAAATGATGCTGGTGGCTGGTTTTTCGGGCATTGGTAAAACAGCCGTTGTCAATGAAGTACATAAGCCTATTGTCAAGCAACGAGGTTACTTCATCAAAGGCAAGTTTGACCAGTTTAATCGCAACATTCCCTTCTCTGCCTTTGTGCAAGGCTTTCAAGACTTAGTTGGGCAACTTTTGAGTGAAAGCGATACCCAATTGCAACACTGGAAAACTCAGATTCTCTCAACATTGGGAGAAAATGCCCAAGTGATTGTTGAACTGATTCCTGAACTGGAGCGGATTATTGGGGTGCAACCCCCAACACGCGAATTATCAGGAACCGCAGCCCAAAATCGGTTTAATTTGTTGTTTCAAAGGTTCATTCAAGTTTTTACCACCCCTGCACACCCGTTGGTAATGTTTGTGGATGATTTACAGTGGGCAGATTCGGCTTCGCTGAATTTGATTCAGGTGTTAATGTCTGAGTCTCAAACGGGCTGTTTATTACTGTTAGGGGCGTATCGGGATAATGAGGTCTTTGCCGCTCACCCATTAATGTTGACCCTCAATGGTATGGAAAAAGCTGGGGCAAAAATCCACACCATCACTTTGCAACCCCTAAGTTTTACAAGTCTCAATCACCTGATTGCAGATACCCTTCATACTCATGCACTCGTGGTACAACCTCTGACAAAACTGGTAATGCAGAAAACCCTGGGTAATCCTTTCTTTGCTACCCAGTTTCTCAAGGCATTACATCAAGACCAGTTAATTACTTTTGACCCGAATGCAGGACATTGGCAGTGTGATATTGTGCAAGTGCGAGATGTGGCTTTGACCGATGATGTGCTGGAATTGATGGTGCAGCAATTGCAAAAAATGCCAGAAGCAACGCAAGAGATTTTAAAACTTGCGGCTTGTATTGGCGCACAGTTCGATTTAACCACACTAGCGATCGTTTCACAGCAATCTCAAACAGAAGTGGCAACGATACTTTGGAAAGCGTTACAGGAAGGGTTGATTTTGCCACAAAGCGATTTGTACAAATTCTATTTGGGAGAATCGCAAGCAATACAGCACACCCCACAGGAAACCCTCAACTATCGTTTTCTGCATGATCGCGTCCAACAAGCTGCTTATTCTCTGATTCTTGATGACCAAAAACAGGTGACACACCTCACTATTGGAAAATTGCTATTAGAAAATAGTAATCCCTCTTTCCAAGATAGTCATTTATTTGCAATTGTTCATCAGTTAAATTGTGGCATTTCCATGATTACAGAGTTGGAACAACGTTATCAATATGCTCAATTAAATTTACAAGCAGGTTATAAGGCTAAAGACTCTACTGCATATAATGCAGCCTTACATTATTTCGACAAGGGAATGCAATTTCTGCCGACGGATAGCTGGGATAAAAATTATAATTTGACACTTCTTATATATGAATCAGCAGCAGAAGTGGCATTGCTTAGCTGTGATTTTAAGCAGATGGATACCTTAATTCAAATAGTTCTAAAAAACACAAATGACCTGTTGGAACAAGTCAAAGTTTATGAAATAAAACTTCAAGCTTATCAAGTACAAAATCAGCAGCTTCAAGCGATAAAAATTGGACGGGAAATCCTGCAAAAGCTAGGAGTTATCCTGCCAGAATCTATAACACTTTCAGATATCCAACGACAGGTACAACACACACTAACTAAGCTATCGAACTACTCCCTGGAGGACTTAATCAATTTACCCATTACCCAGGATGCCACTGCTACGGCGGCAGCGCGCATCATGACGAGTTTAGTCCCTTCGATTCATCAGGCTAATCCCCTTTTATTTCCAGTTGTTGCCTGCGAAGAGGTTAATCTATCCCTGCAATACGGGAACTCGCTTTTCTCAGCACCGGGATATGCAGATTTTAGTATTATTGTTAGCTCTGTGTTGAATGAAATAGAAGTAGGTTATCGTTTTGGACAACTTGCACTCCAGTTAATGGAGAAATTTAATGAAAGTTATGTTCAAAGCATCGTTATGTTTAAAGTTGCCGCATTTAATCAATCTAATCAACAAGATATCCGGAACGCAATTTTTTTATTAAATAAATCCTATAAAGTTGCCATAGAAACAGGCGATTCTGTTCACGCACTTGTCTCGACTTCATTTAGATTGTTCTACTCATATTTGAGTGGGGACAAACCTTTACCAGAGTTATTAGAAGAGGTTGAAATTTACCAATCGAAATTCGCAACGAGTGAACATTTTCTGACTTGGGTGCATATTATTAGCTCATCTATTCATAATTTTATTGAGTTAAGTGACAATCCAGACTGTCTAGGGTCTATTGATGCTGAGAATGAAAAATTATCTACTCTAATTCAAGAAAATGATGAGCTAGCTCTGCATCTATTTTACTTGAGTAAATTAATACTTAGTTATTCATTTAGTTGTTTTGAAACTGCGATTCAGATAGCAGATCGAGGACTTCAATATCTCAAGGCTGGTATTAGTATGCCATCGGCACCAGCTTACTACTACTACGATTCATTAACCCGGTTAAAATTATATTTCAATTTTCAGCCTTCATCTCAGAAGGAGGTTTTAAGGAAAGTTGATTCTAACCAGAAACACCTCTTGGTTTACGTGAATGCTGCTCCCATGAATTATCAACACAAATATCACTTGGTAGAAGCAGTGCGTTTCCAGAGGTTGGGTAAACAAGCGGAGGCTATAGAATTTTTTGATTGCGCCATTGCGGGGGCAAAAGCCAACAGATTCATCCAAGACGAAGCCCTTGCCAACGAACTAGCTGCCGAATTTTATCTCAATTGGGGTAAAGATAAATTTGCCGCAGGCTATATACAAGAAGCTTACTATTGTTACAGTCGCTGGGGTGCTAAAGCCAAAGTTACCGACTTGGAAACCCGCTATCCTGAATTGCTGCGCCCCATTCTGCAACAAACAATGACATCGACTGATGCGTTGACCACACTAATGACTATTGCTGCACCTGCGGTATCAGTTCATTATGACACTCATCACACTTCTAGTAGTACTGGCGTTAATCAAGTTCTCGATTTTGCGGCTATCCTCAAAGCTTCTCAAGTCCTCTCTAGAACCATTCAACTGGATCAGCTACTACAAAAACTCACCCAAATTATTTTGCACAACTCAGGAGGCGATCGCTGTGCGCTGTTGTTTCCCAACGAAACCGGAGAATGGCAAGTAAGGGCGATCGCCACACCTGATGATGTACAACTAATCGCGGAACCTTTTACCAATAATCCCAATATTCCGGTCAAATTAATTCAGTATGTTAAAAATAATCAAGAAACTGTGGTAATTGATGACCTAAAAACCGATTTACCTGTAATTGATGACTACCTCAGGCAACGCCAACCAAAGAGTATTCTGTGTCTACCACTGCTTAATCAAGGTCATCTGATTGGGATTTTATACCTGAAAAATCGCCTTACCAGAGGTGTTTTCACCAGCGATCGCCTCCTAATTCTTAACTTCCTCTGCATCCAAGCTGCCATTTCCCTAGAAAATGCCCGCCTTTATCAACAAGCACAAACCTACGCCCGACAACTTGAGCAATCCCAGTTGCAAATGATACAAAGCGAAAAAATGGCATCCCTGGGAAATCTAGTAGCTGGGGTTGCCCATGAAATCAACAACCCCATTGGTTTCCTCAATGGCAGTATCAAAAACGGCAAAGAATATGTGCAAGATTTACTGGGACATTTAGCTCTTTATCAACAGCACTATCCCAACCCAGTTGAGGCAATTCAAGACAATGCCAAAGATATCGACTGGGAATTTCTCTCGGAAGATTTACCAAAGTTACTCGATTCGATGGAAGGAGCAACGAATCGCATCAACAGTATCAGTAATAGTCTCCGTACCTTCTCCCGTGCTGATACCGAATACAAAATCAGTGCCAATCTTCATGAAGGACTTGATAGCACGTTGTTAATTTTGAAATATCGCCTCAAAGCTAACGAACATCGCCCAGCGATTCAAGTCATACAAGACTTGGGAGATTTACCCACAATCAAATGCTTCCCTGGACAGTTAAACCAAGTATTTATGAATATCTTGGCGAATGCCATTGATATGTTTGACGAAATGGCGCAAACTCGATTATTCAAAGAACTGGAAGCCAATCCCCAAAAAATTACCATTCGCACTGAAGTTATATCAAACCAGGTGTATATCCGTATTCGTGATAATGGCAAAGGTATCACACAAGAGCTACAAGAGAAAATATTTGACCATTTATTTACTACCAAAGCTGTGGGGAAAGGTACGGGATTGGGATTGGCGATCGCCCGTCAAATTGTGGTAGAAAAACATGGTGGTAGCTTAAATGTATGGTCTGAGCTAGGTCAAGGAACTGAGTTTACAGTACAAATTCCAGTGTAAATAGAGGCTGAAAACTCCATAACCTGATCACTGTAATAAGTCAGGCGTTCTACTACTCCCGTAATTAACTCATACTTGGGAGTAGCGTTTACTTGTTGCTGGTTTGCTCCGGGTGCAGTGGACATCGCTTTCAACAAACGGCGCAGTCACTATACTCGATACTTGCTCTGACACAAGTGATAGAGTTAGCCATTATAGTATTTATGTACTATGAGAAAATTATGAATAATTTGGTTTCATTTCAAAATCTGACTAGCAGTAGCTTGGCGCTTTAACTGGTCAATCACCACAAAACGAATATCCCGTTTTTCGGCAATCAGTTTAATCCCCGATTGTTGAAGATTTAAGAAGTCTAATCCTTTTTCTTTACCACTGATTAAAAAGTCACTGATGGCGATTTTGTAGGTACGGTTAGGGTCAAGAGGTTGACCTTGAATCAACCAACTTCTTGAATTTGCTTGTTGACTAACTTTGGCTGTTTGTAGATAACCCCCAGTGCCTTTATTAGCTTGCCCCTGATCCAATACCCTTTGCAACAGCGCACCACTTATCTCTACTGCCACAACTTTACCGCCAAAAGGCAGTATCCGAATTACATCATATTGGGTAATTGCTCCTGGTGGAAGGATATCATCAATCCGAATTGAACCGCCATTAAATACAGCTAAATCTGCGTCTGGTACTTCTTGCAACATTGCCAGGGCAACTAACTCTGTCAGATTGGTAGATTTGTTACGGACGCTAGATTCCAAACCATCTAAAGCAAAGGATAATTTCGCAATTACTTGATTTGGTTCAAAACCATTGGCGCGAAATGCCTGATAACCTCGTTCTACCCATTCCTCGACTATCTTTGCAGTTCTTGGTTCGTCAGGAATCTTATCAGTAATCGGTACTAATCGGGAGTTAATTACAAGACTTCTGTTGATAGTATCGTAATTCAATTGGTGAACATAAACTGTACGCGCATTAGCATCTGCTTTAAAAATTGGAGTAAAGTCCTGACCGCGCCATTGCTGGGTGTTTTCATGCTCGTGACCACCAAGAATAATATCTATTTCTGGTACAGTTTCAGCTAGTTTGCGGTCATCTTCAATGGATTGATGGGTAATCGCAACTATAATATCAACTTTACCTTTAAGCGTACTAACCTGCTGTTTGGCTGTGGTAATGGGGTCGGTGTAACTAACGTATTTAGGCTTATTACTATCGAGGGTGACACCAATCAAGCCTACCCTAACCACTGCACCGCGATCGCCTTTGACATTAAATACTATTGACCGAGGAACACCTTTGAATGGTTGCCCTGTACTATCAGATACATTACTGGAAACCCAACGAAATTGAGATTCTTCCAATCTTTGATAGAAGAGGTTTTCTGGTAAGTCAAATTCGTGATTGCCAAAAGTCGCATAATTTAATCCCAAGGCGTTCATCACAGCTACCATTTGCTGACCAGCTAGAGGTGTACCGTTAATTTTGGCAGTTCCTAAAGCTGAAGGGCTAAAGGTATCTCCGGCTAATACGGTGTAGGTGCGGGGGTTGGCTTTGTAAAGTTGTTGTCGTAGGGTCGCTACACGCGCTAGACCACCACGAGTTCCCCCTTCCACTGGCGTAATTTCGTAAATATCGTTAAGTTGCAGCAGGTTAATCTTAACGATTTCTGCAAGTGCAGGAGTAGCTAAAGTTACTGCTACTAAGACCTGTATAACTACACTGCATCCTTGAGAAATAAGTTTCATATTTAGCTTTAAGCATTCGTACTCTACGGAATTGATTGTACTAGGAACAGGCAATTCCTATTGTCTAGTTTTACGGCGTGCCGAACAGCCTATTAAACTTTTTCTGATTGCTCTTGGACTGCTTGTAGCCACAGCTTCTTAAATTGAGCTACTCATACCAATTTGAAAAAAGAATGCGACAGATATACAGCCCCAAACGCTTGTCCTATGTTGATTCTTAATTTTGAATTTTGTTCGCCCTTGGCGTTCCCGAAGGGTATTTTGAATTTTGAATTGGTAAGGCGATCGCTCAAGAGGTCTAATTTTGACTCGCTCGTATTTTATTTTATAGTTACTTTCTTTTTCGCTCTTGTATTTCTTGCTGGCGCATGGGCATAGCGTCAATTTGCTCAAAAATTGCTGTAGCTGGGACTGGTGTAGTGTTATGGCGTTTAACACCACCATCTTTGCCTACCAAAATAACGCGAAAATTATCTTTGTCAACTCCAAAGCGATCGCGCAAATTGACCACAGAAGATTCATCTATTAACTGTCCGTTGGCATAGCTTTTATCTGTTGACAAAACCTGAACCAGAACTAAATCCCGGTCTGTAAAACCGTTTTGGTGCTGTTCAAATAACTGCATCTGTTGTTGATAAGTACGGTTATTAACAGACGGTGCAAACACTAATAGCACGCGGTTTTGCCATTGTTGGGAACTGAGGTTAAATGAAGACATTTTGATGGTTTGGGTTGAACCTTGGATACCAGCAATGCTGACTGGCGATAGAGCTATAGACGCGGTGAGGGTCAGGGCAATTAATACTGAGTTATTCACTTCGGGGGTTGAGATGAACTTTACATCATTTCAAAGTATCATTAGTTTCCCTACTCTGACTCTATCTGATGATTGAATAAGTGTAATGCCTACCCACAAGAGCGATATCTACGATCAGCTCCGCTAACGCTTATCGTGGGCGAAGAGCGCATCAGATTCAAGCGATCGCGCAGCGTGTCGCAGAAAGGAAACTTGGCAGTGGGGAGGCGATCGCCCATCTGTGCAAAATACAAGCGAGGAAAAGTGACAATCCAGTCTGTAAAACCCCATACTCAAGATGTATCCAGCATAAGTTTTCACCTTTACCACAAAGCCAAATGTACAACTACAATCAGTCTTCGTTTCCTACTCCTGGTTCGCTGGAAATCCGGCATGGGCATTACTTTAGTTATGTAGTGCCGAGTGGTTGGCGAGTGGTTGAAGATGGGCAATTTGCGGTTGTTTTATTTTCAAGAGACAATGCTGCTTTGACAATCATGGTAGGAAATTCTGGACTGCCAGCAAACTACAACCCCTGGCAGTTTGTCTATGAGAAGCTGTTGGCAATGCAGCCCTATAACCTACAAATGAGTCAGCCCCGCCAAGCTCAACCAATTGCTGGATGCACGGTTGCTTATGAGTGGGATTATACCTATATGTACAATGGTATCCCCTGTCAAGGGATAGCCAAATGCAGCATTGCGTATAGCTATAACATCTGTACGATGGTGATGACTGGTGCAGCATCCCACCAATCACAGTGGGTTAATTATGTTTCATGGTTGCCACAAGTAGCATCTCAGGTTTCAGCTACCAATGGAGCAGCCTTTGGAATACAAGGAATTATGGCGCAGAATCTAGAAATCTCGCAAACTGAAGGGCAAAGGCACAGGGAATACCGCGAATGGTCTAAGCATACCTGGGATGAAGTAACACGCCAACGAGGTGAGTCTATAGATCGTCAAAATTTCCAATTTCGAGAGAACCTGGGCAATGTCACAACGTGGACAAATCCTTATGGTTATCCCAATGTCGAGTTACCAACAAACTACAACTACTATTGGATGAAC
Source organism: Trichormus variabilis 0441 (assembly GCF_009856605.1). Taxonomy (NCBI): domain Bacteria; kingdom Bacillati; phylum Cyanobacteriota; class Cyanophyceae; order Nostocales; family Nostocaceae; genus Trichormus; species Trichormus variabilis. Next base: position 6,289,472 of record NZ_CP047242.1, read on the forward strand.
CGTCAAGGACAAGTTTATGGTACGAATGATAACAGTGAAAATCCGAATGTCGGCTCAACTCAAGATTGGGTAAGGATGAATCAGTATTTGCCCTAAATATTCCTGTGTTGCCTGTTAAGGATAAGGAGAGGGGTTTTGGTCTTGCACCCCTTCTCGCGTCAGTGACTCGGTGTGTAGCAACGACCCTGAAGGTAGGTTTAAGCCTTCGTAGCAAAGCAAGCTATGGAGGAGGGTTATTCCAAATACATCGAACTCACATTAATCCATATCAGATGCGAATTGGCATAACTAAGCCACCACACTTACCGCAAACACAAAGTCCGTGAGAGTGAGACTTGTTGAGTTAATTCCTTGCAATATAACTAACTCAGTCGCGCCTAGCTTCACCAAAGTATCAGCACCTTGCTGTACCAGACTTAAAGCACTAAATTGTGTCACACCAATTCCCCCCAATCCAATTTTGTCAACACCGACAGCGAAGTCCGTCACCGTATTCTTACTAGTTGGTAAACTACCATTAGCAATCCAAAACTGGTCAGCACCAGCGCCACCACTCAGACGGTTACTACCGGCTTGACCTGCAAATAGCACATCATCACCATCACCACCGAACAAAGAGTCATTCACACTGGAGAATAATTTGTCATCTCCTGAACCACCATTGAGACGGTTATAGCTACCGTTACTTGTGAGGGTGTCGTTACCAGAACCACCAAAGGCGAATTGACGAGAACCTTCAATTACTTGCAGAGTATCATTACCTGCTGCGCCAAAGAGGTTGTTACTTCCCCCTGCTTCAATCACGGTGATTTCGTCCTCACCATTACCACCGTTAGCTGTAGTATTGCTGGCAGGGCCATTCACACCAATGAAGACTTGATCGTTACCATTGCCAGTAGAGACAGAAGCATTACTGCCCACAAATACCGTATCATCTCCGTTGCCCGTGGAGATAGTATTATTCCCAGGGGAATCTACTGTATCTGCACCATCACCTGTGAATAATATTTGACCGGGTTCCGCCGTAATATTATCACTACCAGAGGAGCCGAACTGAATATCTAATGGCTGTGTGACTGGTAAATTATTAGGGAGTTCCAAAAGAGCCAGTCTTTCCGGTAGCGGTGCAACTCGAATGCTAATTGTCCCATCAGGATTGGTGGTAGTTCCAGTGACACCGAAATCATTGTCATTGAGTAGGGCGAGAGTATTGGGGGCGACGAGTGCTAGTCCTTCCAATTTACCCACACCTGTGTAACCCAGTTCAGCCGCATTGGCGATTAAACTTTTACTTACAGGGGTAACATTAGCAGCAGTTAACTCATCTGGTGTCAGTTGTTCAATTGTTTTACCACTGGGCAAGCTATAGTTAGCAGGGTTATTGATATTGGTAGCCCCTGCTAAATCAATGAGAAAAATCAATTTATTAGCGTCGGCGGTTTCACCATCATCCCGTTCAACTACGGCGAATTTGCCCTTACCCAAGGAAACTGCATCACCGATTTTGTCAGTATTTGGCAGACCTTCCAGTAAATAAATATATTCGGCTGTTACCTGTTTACTGACAAGATCAAACTCCAGAATCCTTAAGTTACGGGAACTACGAGAAACTGTATCACCAGTATTGTCCGGATTATCAATGGGACTTTGAATAAAGGCGTAAAGTTTGTTACCCTCCAGCGCCACAGCTTCAAATCCGCGATTATTGCGGCGTTGGGCGTAGACTTCGGGTAATACTTCAATCCCAAAAGTACCGGCTGGTTGGTCGGGGTTGGGTGCAGTAGCTGTTCCTCTGGGGATAAAACGCTCGATTAGTTTGCCATTACTATCAAAATGATAAATTGCTGGACGGTACTCATCTACCAACCAGTAATCCCCATTTTTATCTACAACAATTCCCTCTAAATCAGCGCCCAAGGGGTCGTTGGGTAAGATTTGGTTTTGTAAGTTAACGGGAATTTCATCAGTGTAGGCCGTGTTTCTTGCGCCGGCTTGCAGGTTGGGTAGTCCAGTTAAGGGCGTTGTCCCATCTTGGCGGAACAATCCGGTTCTTTGGGTGATGGTGATTTCGCCTGTAGCGCGGTTGAGTTCAAAGCTGATAATTTCTGGTTGGAAGTTGGGTAAAGCAAATGGTCTATTTGCACCGATGTTTTCGCCATTGGGGCCGCGGTCTGTATGGGTGACGAATTTCAAGTTACCATTAGCAGCAATACCTTGGAAATAAAGCCCAGAGAAACCACCGAGGAAAATATCTTGACCTGCGGAAGTTGTCCCTAATTTGGGTAGGTTATCAAAATCGTAGATGGTCAATCTGGGTTGGGCGACGGGATTACGAGGGTCGTAACTGGTGGTGTCAATGTCTAGGGGTTGAGAAAAAGCATTGGCGATATTTTCCCAAGGTACTAGCTTGAAGTTAGCGTTAACATTTTCACCATCAACTACGTTGGCTGGTTGATTGTCTCCATCTTGGGTAACGAACAAACCAAAGGGAAAATTAGCACCTAATGGGACGTTAACTACATCTGCGCCATCGGACTCTTGCACACTGTCGATCGCTCCATTATTCCCCACGGCAAAACTACCGATATAATCGTTGTTACCCTCCCTGGTATAAGCAACAAAGGTATTTTCACCTTGGCTCGATGCTAGTAAGTAACCTGTGCCATTTTCGCCATAGTAAATAGTCAAGCCTTCTACATCATCTGTTAGGTAGGAACCGCCCAAATCTTTAATTCTGTCAATTAGCCTACCTGTATTCCCACGGTTCGGTTCGGCTTCGTATTTCCAAATACCGACATTCTCTTGTCCAATATATAAAAAGCCAGTTTCTTGGTCTACCACCATCCCTTCAGTTTGGGGGTCAATTCCCGCATCGGTGGGGATGGTGAATTGTCGGACTAATTGCGTCCCAATTTTGCCATTACCTTGGTCTATAAGTTTTAACTGGGCGATGTCTCCAGTTTGACGGCGATTGACAAAGACATAATAATCATTCGTAAACGGGCTACGGTACAAAGCTAGACCGTAAGCGCTGCGGGAAGAAGAAGAATAGGGCGGTGCGAAGGGTGCGCCTTGGAAGAGAGTCCCAAGATTACTGTCGGTGATGTTTTCTAAATATTGACCGGGGGTGCTGGGGTTGGGGTTAATTTTGAAGAATACCAGCTTATCATTTTGGCGATCGCTTGCTACGGCGATATCTATAGATTGACCGCCTAATTGAAAGCCGTATTGCAAATCTACGTTGTTGTAGCGAATACCACCAGGATTAATACTCTGTAACAAGTTCCCTGACAAGTCATAAACCCGCAATCCGGCGTTTTTCACTGAAGTGATGACAAGGCTAGCATCGGGATTCGTCGCATTTACATAAATTGCAGGGTCGTCAGCATCCGCATTCTGGTCAATCACCGGAATTGACGGATTATCATCGTCGAGTAAGTCAGGGCGAGTTTCCACTGTCGGCGTAACCGTAGGAACTATCTCTGCACTCAAGGTAAGGATTTGCGTAAATTGCGTACCGCTAAAGTTGTTATCACTCACCAAGACAATCGATTGGCTACCATCAGCTAGTTTGGGGCCGAAGCTAATACCCTCGATGTTGTCTGTACCATTGGGTAGGTTGAGGTCATTGAGATTCAACAATAGGCGCTTTTGGGCGGGTTGAATGGCAGCAAATTCTGTGGTATTTAAACTATCGAGAGAGTTAATGGTGCTAATATCGGTCGCACCTTGGAGAGAAATTTCGTAGATTTTAATTGTATTCCCCACACCTTGAGCAAAGGAACGTTCCACCGCCAGCAAAGTACCACGGTTATCAATCGCCAGTAAATCTACCAAGCCATTATCACTAAAGCCTGTGGCTGGATTTGGCGATGCAGCGATCGCATCTGTAATATAAAGATATTCTTTTTCTGGCTGACCACTAACTAAGTTATATTGCAGAATCCGCGAACGGCTACCACCAGTGAGAGAAGCCCTAGCACCATCTTGGAACAGGGCGTTTTCTGTTGCAGTGAATAAAGTTTTTTGGTCTGGTGTGATGGTGAGGCTTTCAAAGGCTAGGTTATTGCGAACCCCTGATGTTTGGGTATCACCAGTATCAACAACACCGTTGTTATTGGTATCTTGGACAACAGGGAGAAACTTAGTCGGGACAAAAAGCGATCGCACTTCTTGACCTGTTGTTAAGGAAAACTCTCTAATAAAGGGATTGGTCACCCGACCCGCGCTAGGATTCGCCTCACCTTCGGAAGAGATAAATACAGTCCCGTTATTAGTTAAAGCGATACCTTCTGGGTCAAGGCTACTTAAGGCGAAAGTATTACCATTTCTATCTTTGAGAGTGACAACATCAGTAAAAGTTACATCTCCGTTGTTTGTAAAAGTATAAAAACGCGCAGGGGCAAATTGAGAGCGATCGTCAGAGATAGCATAGTAACGGTTGTTGGCTGCATCATAGGTAACACCAGATAACCCACCCACCGGGGCTGCCAATCCATTAACTACCCCAGCCGCACCATTAGGAATAAAGCCTGTGGGGAAAGTAGTTTGTCCTTGAAACTCCAACTCAGTAATAGTTTTACCCGCTTCAGTCGCCCCCACCTGAACATCGACCGACACCAAGCGATGGTCAGAACTGGGGAAAGGAAACGTTCCCACTGGGGGGAATGTGGGATCATTATTTACAGGCCAGAAAACTTGCGAGTTAGTAATCTGCAAGTCCGTAGAAGGTAAAACATAATCTGAGCGCAAGTTCCCCGGAGTGGTATCAGCAAAGTCAGCTGTATCAAAACTAGGATTACCTTGGTGGTTGGTATTTGCTCCCCCTTGTAAGGCTGACTGTTGCGCTGCACCAGGGCTGCTGGGAATAAAGTTAGTATTAACACCAGGATTTTGTAACAATTGCAGAATAGCGTTATCAAAACTATCCCCATCGTAGGGATCAGCATTTTGATCACCCATAATCACAAAGCTCGACCCCGCAGCTAAACCGCCAGTTCCCCCAGCATCATCATAGATATAACCACCTTCACCAGGGGTAATATAGTCTGCCCAAAAACGAATCTCATCATGGTTGCGTTTACCGTTCCGGTCTTCTGCACCATCAAAAACTGGGGGTGTGGGGTGACTAACTAGGACATGAACTGTTTCACCATTCACCAAAATGGGTACATCCCAGTGGCTTTTAGAGGAGAGGCGCAAAACCGCTTGTTCTTCTGGTGAGTACCAAGGCGTTTGAGAACCAGGACTCTGGATAGTAGGTAACAATGAATCTGGCATATCCTTCCATAAGAAATTTTGGAAGGTGCGGACGTTAGCTGTATCAATCGGGTATTTGGATAAAAGCAACATCCCGAATTGACCAGGAAAACTACCAAAACCAAAGGCATCATCACCATATCCTGATGCCCCTGGAGTGGTCACAGCTACACCATTATTATTTAAGTCAAAACCAGAAGCAATACCTGTATTCGAGGGAGCAATGTAAACATAAGGATAATTAACAGGCGTTGCACCATTTTGGCTCACACCTAGATAATTTTGTTGGAAAAGTCGAACCGCTTCTAAAGGATCATCACTATCGTAGTCAAACTCATTAATTAGCAACACATCCGGGTTATTGCGCTGGATGATTTCCGCCACAGCCTTTGCTTGAGCGTTATTAGGGGTAGATAAATCACTGACTAACTGACCTTCAGCGTTACGGTTGAGAGACGCGTTGAATTGGGAAAAGCGGACTGTAGTATTTACCATAAATTTGTTTTCAATTACATCCAGAGTTTGGGGCGTGGCTACACCGATAAAAGATTGAATAATGAACAAATTGACCCAAAGTCAGAAGCTTTGGGAATTTGGAGTATGAATGACATTATTTTTGGCATCAAAAGAAAATCAACTGCAAAGATGCAGTTTACAGTTAGAGCAATCAGCTAAACTTGGGGGATAGTCGATGACCTACGGCGATCGCTAAATCTCTCCCAGAAATCAGGATATATGCCATAAAATGGCTACATACCCCAATTGCTATTCGGTTCCATTGCCCTCAAGCTATCCCAGCTAGGTTAAGAAACTGCTAGCAAAAGATTAAAACTAAGAAACAAACTCAGAAAAAATTCTCTGATTTAGCTTACTAGCTTTATTTGTAAGAGTTTATATAGCCGCGACAGCGCAACTTCCTTAATTTTTAGCGCGTATGATCCTCTTCAATTGGCGCAGTTTACCCAACAATGGGACGATAAATACTTAACTCTGGAAGTCCTTCTGTTAACTCAACTAAACTCCATACCCTACGAGGAAAGCGTAGCGTTCTATAGAAAAGGCTAATGCCAACTTCATAACAGAAATAATTATAATTTTTCCATGTTATTGGAAACGTTTATTTAAAATAATCACCTAAATGATTACTAAATGTTAATGCAATGTTTGCAACTTTTTAACCTCTGCTTATACAACCAAAGCTATATTACAATCGCTCAGTTTGACTGAGTTTCTGTAATTTTAACAGAAGCAATTGTAGTTAGTTTCAACAAATAAATAGTAACGAATGAAGAAGTCTAAATTTTCTAAGACTATTCTACTTATTGCCTTACCAGCAATATCATTAATCCTGCTTAGTTATCTACAAAATCCCTTAACTGCCCAAACCTCAAGTGTTCATTTAACGATGGGCAATCCTAGTGGGGCTAATACTAGTTACAGTAATCTTTTATTAAGCAAACCTCAATATGCAGTTTCTTACAATTGCTATAGAGGGACACCAAATTGGGTAAGTTGGCAGTTAAATACATCATGGCTCGGAAGTGCGCCTCGCCAAGATGATTTTCGTGCAGATACTACATTACCTTCAGGCTGCTACCGAGTTACTTCCTCTGATTACAGTGGTAGTGGCTTTGACCGTGGTCACATGACTCCTTCAGCAGATAGAACAAATACAATTGCAAATAACTCTGCTACTTTTTTGATGACAAATATGATACCCCAAGCACCTGATAATAATCAGGGAGTATGGGCAAATCTAGAAAATTATTGTCGAGATTTAGTGGTCAATCAAGGTAAAGAACTCTATATTATTTCTGGTTCCTATGGCACTGGTGGAACCGGGTCGAATGGAACCTTCAGCACTATTGCTGGTGGTAAAGTTACAGTCCCAGCTAGAACTTGGAAAGTTATTGTAGTCCTAAATAGACCAAATTCTGGTGCTGCCAGCGTAACGACTAGCACAAGAGTAATTGCTGTAAACATACCTAATACACAAGGTGTTAGATATGCAAATTGGAGAGACTACAGAGTTAGTGTTGACTCTATCGAAGTAAACACTGGTTACGATTTGCTCTCTAATGTCTCTACAACTACTCAATCTGTAATTGAGGCTAGAGTTGACAATTTGTAAGGATAGTTAGCTCACTAAAAACTTAAAGCCTGTCTGTAAATTATGGACAGGCTAAGGTGATACGCACCTAAATCAAATATTCTTGCGTCAGGGCCGTCCATAGTCAAGAGTCCAGAGTCAAAGGCTAGCTTGGACTCTGGACTTTGGACTTTTGACAACCTGAGTGCGAAATATACAATTTAAATGCGTAACAGCTTAATAATTGATTAATTAGGTTTCTACAACTTTTGTGGTAATTCCCGCTAAATCCCCAGATGGTGTTTTACCAATAATATAGATATCGATATTTATCGTGCCTATCCGATAGACATGAATATTAGTCAGATTATCTTTTAATGTTTTGACAAGTGATTGAAACTTCTGCACATTTTGTCTTTGTATTTCATCGTGCCATTCTTTTTCTAAAGCACAGTTACGAAATAAATAATCTAGTTCTACTTCTTCAACTGATGTATCTTGGGAATGTCCTGTTAACTGAATAAGTTTTTGATTTGTCAAAGGTTCTTGAACTTGGTTAGACCATGAAAACACTTCAAAAGGATACTCTGATTCACTCATCATTAGCAAACTATCGGTAGCTTGCTTGAGCTTTTCAGTAATTTTATTAGCCATATAATTTATTTTAAGCACTCGAATTATTTAGGCTTTTTGGTAAGTTTTTTGTAGATTATCTATTTGGTGTTTAGACAGAGTTGTTCTAATTAACTTTCCTTCAAACCGATGAAATTCCGCAATTATTTTCTCTGGGTGAGCATAATTAATCAGGACAAATAAAGATGAAGAATTTGGCTTTAAAGATTCTTCAACTTCGGTTAAGAAATTACTATCAAACACGCTCTCTTTAATTGTCAGAAAGCGGTGAAAGAAAGTGGAGCTAATGATTCCACCCCAAAGTTCATTGCTCAGATCACCGGGTTTAACTAAATCATGATACGGTTTAACCCTAATCTTACCCTGTGCATTTTTGGTGATAATAACTGCATCTTCCAAGTCAGCTAAATACTCTTGTTCAAGTTTTAGCAGTTCTAGAAGCACTGCATCTGCTTTGTATTTGTCATCAAAGTTGACTACAACTAATTCACTCATATTACATCCATTGTGATTCTTCAAGAATTCTTAGCTGTATCTACTTTTACCTTATAAACTGCTCGTTGTTAAGATGCACAGAATACAATAACGGCCTTAACGCCCTGACAGTAGTTTAAGTTCTTGAAATTTCGACAGCATCACGTCTAGTATTGGTCGCTCGACTCCACCTGTTATTAATCGGTCGCGGAATTCGCTCAAAACACTAAAGTCAAAACCAGGGTCTGTCAACTCCAACGACAAAGCGTATTTACAATCAATCCCCCTTGTACTGCAAGGGTTGCTTGCCTATCAGAGAGATTTTCTAAATATTGCATTACCAGTATTTATGATCGCAAGGATTCATCGATTAGCAAACCTCCTAAAAACGAAGCTCCATTAGCAATGATGGATAAAAATAAACCATTTTGCCAACCTAATTTTAAAATTATTGCATAGAGAATACCTTCTGCGATCGCCGCACAGCTTTCTATCAGTGCTATTCTGAGAGGAAAGTCCATGTAAGGAATTAGTATTTGGTTACTTTCCCAAGCTAGGGGATGGGTGAAGAGAGTTGCAGCAAAGGCTATAATCGACGTATTGTAGATATCCCCACGGGAAAAAAATTGCTGTGTATTTGCTAAAGTGATTAACACCACAGGTATTTCAATGCCCCAGGAAATTAATAGTGCTAACAACTGCGTCATCTGTTTGGAAGAATAATAAAGAGCAAATAAAAAGTCGTAGCAATTTTTGTATTATATAGTTATTATTTCATAACTTTTTTCTCCAGATTATGTGTAATTTAGGAATAAAGTTGATATAAATATTCCAGTCTTTCTAAAATTCGTTGCCTTCGCACCTCAGCTTGCTCTGCATTAAAGCCAAAGTTGTACCGCATCTTACCCATATTCTCAATTCGCCATTGGTTGATTTTATAATCTATTTCATCGCTCATCTTCACTTGCTCATTTGTGAGTTCAGGATCGATATTGAGTCCAATCGTTTCTGCAAGGAGTCTGGCAAAATTCACAGTGTGGAAGTATGGGTAATCTCGAATTAATTCCCCAGAGCGAAGAAAAGCCAGTAATCCTTCAATTGGAAATAACCCATATTGAATATCATCTAGAAAATCTTTGAGCCATTGTTCTGGGGAAAACTCACAAAAACGAATCCAATCTCCCTGAATTTCCACCTCGTAACCTTCCTGGGTGAGAAACAAATCGCGCACAGGATTATCCCAATCGACAATTCGTAACAACCCTGGATATTGCCGATTTCCTGGATTTGTGAGCCAATCCCCCGACTTTGCCGCTTTCAACTTTGCGAGGAACTCAGGTAAAGGCTGATTCCATAGTTGAGCAGAATTGTTTGCCATAACTTCCTCAGCCGACCAGTAATGTCCTAGCCGTTCCCAATTGCCACCATTGCAAACTTCTAGCAAAAATGTTCTGTAAACTTCAGGCAGTTTAATTCTATGTTCTGCTTCTAACTCGCTCAATTTTGCTTCAGAACCAATTGGCGGATTAGTCGTAATTTGGGCATAGCAATTGTATGGATCGAATTTTCGCAATCGAGCGAGGGTGACGTGAATTCGTTCAGGAACACTTAACCATTTTCGCAGGGGTAATTGGCAACCGAAGTGACGCTCCACTGTAAAAATTTCTTGATCGTACACCCTCACCCTTCCTTGCGGGTCGTGAGAGAATTGAATTTCTAACTGAGTCAACACCTGACAGAACTGCTCTGCCTCTGCATCAGTCGGAAATAGCCCTACAAGATGGGGATGCTTGATTCTCTTTATCTCCCGATACATAAACTCACAAGCTTCAGCCTCATCCGTAAATTCAAACAGCAGTTGTTGAACCGCACCACGTTCAGCATATACAACTTGCCAGCGTTCGCATAGCGACTCCTGCGGAGTATCATCTGTTTGAATCAAGCAAATCTCATCATCACCCATTTGGCGAATCTGATACAGGCGACAGCCTTCGCCCCAAAGTTTGAGATCGAGTAACTCTGCATTCAGATATCTGACTTCCCACATCCACTCACCTCTTACCATTTGGTATGATTATTACTTCGCTTGTTCTGCCCGAAAAAGCCGGAGAAATCCCCCATCAAACCATTCCCCATAGTTAAATCGCAGTTCCCCGGATAGTAGCATCTGACCTCGACAGTAGAGAAAGTAGGTTTCTTTAGGGAAATAACTTTGCAAAGGGAGCAATCCTTTTTTCAACGCTGTGCGATCGCCATTTTGCCAGAGCCTTGCAAGGTGAGATGCTAAACAGTTCAAGAAAAACTCAGCTTTAGGCAAGGAAGGATCTGTTCCTAAAGTTACCAACTCATCTTCTCTTCCTCTCCAATCAACGGACATTTCCCAATCTTCGACGGGAGGTAAGCAGGATGTCTGCGAAGCCCAGATGACTAACTCTAGGTATGTCGGCTCATTCACGTTGGTAAATAAGGTATTCGCATTTATCGGCATCGTAATTTCTAAAACCGTTAACAAGCCGATCGCATTGTGATATACACTTCCTGTCACCAGTCGATATTGCTTCCCATCGGTTTCAAAGGGGATCGTATACGGGTACTGCAATTTTGCTTTGTGAAAATGCTGTAAGCAAAGCTGATGAAAGTCAGGTTGAGGTAGTGGTGGATCAAAAAACATCCAATCTAAACACAAACTATTTTTTTCTTGGCTCACAGAAGCACCATCTAAATAGCGCCATAGCTTTTCAGCTTGAATGACGCAGCGTTGCAGATTTGGATAAGCAACTAGACAAGCAAGAATTTCTGGCGAGATTTCACGGTTGAGTAGGTTGGCGTTCACGAAGTGACTCCGTTGCGTTAGCTTCCCGCAGGGTAGGAGTATCGCCATCTGATGCAGCAGTTCATATCGAATTGCCGCAACCTGATTGGGTGTATATAGGCGGGCTTGTTCTTCAAAAAATAGTATATAGGTGCTAGCAGCTTCCTCAATCTCAGACAAAATCTGCGGGATTAGTAAAGAGTGAGTAGGACTCGCAGCAGACACAAAGCGTAAATTCCACTGAGCTTCATTGAGCAGTTCAATTCCCTCGATTTCTTGCAGATTGCTCCAATTCCGCGCAACCTGTATCACCTTCAATGCAGTTCCATAGGGAATACCGTACATCGGATAGTAACTTCCCGGATGCCATAAACAAATCGGTTCATTGAAAGACTCGCCATGAATTTGAAACAGCTGATCGATCAGTTCCCAAATCGCCCAATTTTGATAAACTTGCGGTAGTTTCCAACTGTGATCGCGAATCAACTGTTGACAATCTCTGACAAAGAAGCGATTATCTTCATTCTCATACATTTCACGCGCCTGAAAGCACTGCCAAAACGTATCATTATGGGCATGACGTGCCAAAAACTGAATTAGGAGCGAATCGTCATATCGGCTTATAGCTTTGCGACTGTGGCGACCAGAGAATAACACACCTGAATCGCTTTGTGCGATCGCTAATGTATATCCATCAATTAGAACAAACGTTTTTTCATGCTTATCTCTCATCCCGCAACTCTCAGTTTCTCTCTAAAGGAATTACAGGACAATTTTCAATACCATATTCCCGTATACACTCACCTGGAAAACACGCATCTCAATCACCGCCATTTATGTCTTCACTATACTTCGACTCAATTAGATAGGGCTGGTTTTCTGAGGGCATGATAGCAAGATATGCTAATGCTTTCTCTCGACTTTGAAAAATGCCAGAAATCCAACGTTTGCTTGCAGTTTGATGGGCGATTAAATACATAGCTCTAACCCAGAGACTGGCTCCAAAAATATCGTAGCAAAGGACTCACAACGAGGCATGATTTTTGGGAGTTCAGCCCGTAACAGGGAAATTGCAGCATCAATTAGATTAGGCGATCGCAACCACCTTTATCCCTTGCTTGGTAGCAACAATAGCTTGGGAAGATGTGTAGTCAAACACCAAAGTATTAACCACTGCGTCCACGTCATAGGTTTTTATTATTTCCCCTGTCTGAGCTGACAGCACTGCCAGAATTTGCCCTACACCACACAATAGCCTGTTGTTATCTAACCAAACGATATTACTTTGCCAAGGATTTAATCCATCATGGTCATGGTACAACCGAAAGAATTGACCCCACATTTTCGCCCGATATTGCTCCGATTTGTCCCAGTCTTGATCGAGCAGTTCCTGTGTTTGCGGGGATAAAGTGCTTAGTATCGAGCGTTCAAGCCGAAAACTTAACAAATCAACACCTGGAGATCGATATGCAGTGTAAACCAGACGCTGACCATCTGGGCTAAAACTCAAGCCGCCAAGATGACAACGCGCACCACCTGAATATTCACCCAAATAGGTCAATTTACCCTCAAGGATACTGTCAATTCTGTAAAATTGATGGGACTCATCCATATCTACAGAATTAACAATGAGAAACTGCATTTGTGGATCGATGGCAAAAGCAGCATTATAATCTCGCCAACGACGCAACCAACGAATTTGCTCACCGCTTTCTAAATTAACTAGATAAATATCTCCCCAAGCCTCAGCAATCATTAAATATCGCTGGCAAGGTGTAACTCCCAACCAGGAAATATGAGTACATTTACCATGTCCATAACACTCATCCTCCTCGGAAGTCTCCACATAGGGTGCATGGGGTACCTCAACTGTTTGCACAACGGAAAAGTCATCCCAGCAAAGTATTTTAATCCCGAAATCTAGTCTAACCTCAGAAGGAGTCACAGCAAACCTTTCCCCATCTGGTAACAAAACAATACTTGGTACTGGTACAGATTTAAAACCGTAGGGTAACTCGATTTGTTCAATTATCCGGGGTTCTTGGGAAATATCCCACTTCACCAAAGAATGAGGGTATTTTATTGGTGCGTTCACGAAGTGTCTCCTATGGAGAATCGCCTGTTTCCCCATATCCCACTTCGCCGAAGAATGAGAGTATATTGGTGTGATCGCCTGTTTCCTTACCCCATTGTAAATTAGTGCTTTGCAATCCATGCAGCTTGCCCTCCTACCCATAGGCATCAATTGATTGCAGTTTTATGGGCAATTAAATAAATAGTATATTATTATACCTTGTACATTTGTTCGAGAAATCTCCTTTTATCACCCAAGACAGCAAGAAGCTATTTCCCAATTCTGTCAAAAATTGGATTCATCATATTTTAAAGAACAATGTTACGATCCTGGCGAATCAAACCCAGGAAATCAATCGTGCCTAAACAATTCTGTAATCTCAAGTGGTTGAGATTTAATCGTACCTCTTTCACCCTGTTTGCGATTCTACTGGCAATAGTTGTAATAATTGCCCTCTTCTTCCGAGATGATTGGATTAGACCGTTACTAGGCGACGTTTTAATTGTCATGGTGATTGCTTACTTTGTCCATGCTTTTATTGCAGTTCCACTACGGAAGGTTGCTATTGGGACTCTGATCTTTGCCTACTTGATTGAGTTTCTTCAGTTTCTTAATCTCATTGATATTTTAGGCTGGCGAAACTCGCAGCTAGCTCATTTAACAATTGGATCTACTTTCGATTGGCGAGATTTGGTTGCTTATACACTGGGGATTGCGATCGTTCTCCTCAGTGCCAATCGTCTGAAGTCATAAACTAGTCTTATTTTCCTCTTTATCGTAAATTCAAGGGCTTAAGACTCCTATGTCTACACATAGTATCAGTTGATTTGGGGTTTAAATCCCCGACTCCAACTGTCTTTAATTTTGAATTTTGTAGCTTTAGCTTCCCGCAGGGTATTTTGAATTGTTAACGAGTATTTATCATTGCTTTGATATGGCGCAAACGCCCCAGATTTAAACGATTTGGGCATTGCTTGCTTCTGGTTTGACTACCAAAAAACAGTGACTCAAACTTGCAGTACTCAGTTTGATAACGCTCCCACAGAGCTTGAGTGGTATCTTGCCCAGATGTAACTGGGGCTTGCTGCGCCTCGTCTTCTGAATCGTATACAGCTATCCCCTTTAGATCCGCAATGCGATCGTTATTTAGCCGAGCTAAACAGCGATGATAGAGCATCGGTGCCATAGAACCTTCCTGAAAAGGTTCAACCAACTCAGTACAATGTGCTTCACGATAGTCTTGCCAGTATTTCTGTGCGATCCCAAATGTTGGCTGATACTGCTTCGATAGTCTTTCTGCCCAATCGCCATAAATGCTTGATTGCAAAAACTGAGTTGTTTTTGACCAATAGACCGCGCATTGATTTAACCCGATCTGCGTCTCATCCACACAATTTAGCTCTGGAATTCCAGGTCGTACAGAACTATTGAAGATAGCCAAGCCACGAGCAGGTGCTGCCAAAAGTTCTTCCAGTTGGTGAAGTCGAGCCTGTCTCAGACCCTGATGACATTCCGCCAATCTCAGGGTATTCAGGGAGAATAGAGCTTTTTCAATTTGGCAATACTGAGTTTGATATTCCTCCCAGTGGCGTTGCACCGATGAATTTCTCAATTTGAGTTGATCGAGTAAGGATTCAAATCGAGGATCGTGAGATTGGAAGGTTATGATTTTAACACCTCTCTGTAATTCTAGAATGCGATCGTTATTTAATCGCGCTAAACAGACAGATGTTGCAATTGGAAAATCTGGTGTATTGCGTAAGCGTTGAGTTAACTGTTGGCAGTGTTGTGTTTGAAACTGATGCCAGGATTGATTTGCGATCGCCAGTTGATTTTGCAGGGGTGGAATAAGTTGCGATTCAACATCTTGATAAACTAATGATTTGAGCAAATGGGTGACTTCTGCCCAACGCTTTGCACAGCGATATTCACCCGCTTCAACCTGTCGAATACAGTCCAGTTGCAAAACTCCACCAAATCCTAATATCACGGTTGGATTAGGTAGAGGAGTCCCTGCCTTATGTGACGCAGGGAGAGCTTTGCTCGGTTCCACATCAAGCTGAGTTCCAAATAAAATGACACTCGCACATATCGCAGTTCTAAATTTTATCATTTTCTTAATTACCAATCCTGAGTAGCTTTCAAGCACTATCCCTGGCATTTAGATTGTATGAGCTTACTCGTTCAAACGGGATGATAATGAGAGCAATTTTTTTCGGGAGAGATGGGAAAGAATTAAGCACGGGGTCTAATAAAATCGTGCATTGCGGAAGGTGCAGGGGATGAAGGGGAAAATATGTAAAAGTTTTACCCAGTCCCCAATCCCCAGTCCCTAATCCCCAGTCCCTAATCCCCCTAAAACCCAAGTTCAATAGTCAAGCTGCGAATCTTCCCTGTATCCGCCTGTGCTTTATCTGCTACTTCTAAAGTCCAGGTTCCTTGAGGAATTTTACCCTTCAAAGCAGTTAGTCCTGGTGTACTCACCTCATCGTAAGTTTGTTTGATATCATCTGCGCCTCCGCCTTTGCGGTCGTGGAGGATGATTGGTAATACACCGGATTCAGCAGGGGGGTTGAGGCTAACTACTAAGTCACCGATGTAGGTATGCTCGATATCTACCGTAACTTTGATAGATTTGATGGGGTTGGTGTTAGCGATCGCTAAACTGAGTTGAGATATCTGCAAGTCGTTGATGGGGACATCCTGCACAGCCGTGAAAATGCTGACTGGCTCAGGTTGTGCGGGTAGTGCCAATTCTACCGCTTTGAGGGCATTGATACGACCATAACCGTAGAATGGGCTACGACCTTCAGCGTTATAGTTACCACCAACTGGATCAATGCGATCGCATGAGCGTTTAATAATATCTCTGACCTCATCCCAACGCAGATTTGGATTGCGAGAGAGAATCAAGGCGGCGACACCAGCTGCACCAGGACAGGCGCTAGAGGTGCCACCGAAACTATTTGTATAATTGCCTGCCTGGTCACCGAGATTAGTATTACCGGAATTATAACCGACTACACCAGTGCGATCGGCTGTCCAAATACCAGGGGTTTGGGAAGGGTTACCGTTGTTGCTAGGAAAGGCACACCAGACGGCTGTACCAAAATCACTGTAAGCACTCCTAGTACCAAAGTCGTTACAAGCCGCGACAGCTATGACCTTTTCATAGCTGGCGTAGCCGTCATTATCTACGCTTTCGTTACCATTACCCGCAGCGAATAAAATCACACATCCTTTGCCATTACGCCCCTTATTGATGGCATAGTCCATTGCTAGTCTTGTGGAATCGGGTAGAGGTACTTTCTGCTTGTGTAGGGGGTCTTTATCATCCCACCATGTACCATCTGGTGGCCCCCAACTACAGGAAATTACATCCGCACCATTTTGAGCAGCCCAGACAAAAGAGTCGGCTTCATCTTGGGAACCCAGGGCAGAAACGAAACGAATGGGCATTAACTTAGCCCCAGGCGCTACCCCAGAAGCCCCAAAGTTGCCATTACCACAAGCTACACCTGCACAAGCCGTACCGTGATTATCTCGGTTTCCTGGTGTGGGAAAGTTGGTTTTCCGTGTGACATCTCTAGGGGCGACAATCTTACCAGAGGAACGGAACTCTTCATGGTCGATATCCACACCATCATCAATAATGGCAATAATCGTTCCCGTACCATCGCTCAACTTCCATGCCGCCTCAACATTGGCGTGGGCATTGATAGTTTTACCCCCAATCGTGGTTTGCTTGAGATGCCATTGCGGGGGAAATGCCTGACGTTGTCTAAATTCCCGCACCAATTCAGGATGACACAATTCCACCGATTCCTCGTTGAGCAACCTTTCGGAAATATCAAAGATGGCTAAACCAGTATTGGAGGGTGCGCTGACAAAGTAGGCATTACGGGCGTATTCTAGTTGACGTTTAATTGTTAAGCCGTAGCGTCCCAAAATTTCTTGGCAGAAACTAACGTCTTCTTCGTGGTCAAACTTCACGAAGAGGTTTTCTGTGTAAACTATGGGTTGTTGACTGACCGGATCAATTAACACACGTCCGGCAAATTGCACCTCAGGTTCTTGATTGAGAATTTCCCTGGCTGTGTCGCGCAAAGCACCATCGTGGCTTGGTTCCTTCACATGGAGAACTTCTACACCTGCTTGGCTGAAACGAGTTGATAACTCGAATTGATTGAGGATATTACGGGCTTGGGGTGAAACAGGGGCGGCTTCAAAGGGGCGATCGCTAATTAGCGAGCTGCGGCTTTCAGTCCGTACTACAATATGATTCTCACTAATCGCTAATTCGTACTGTTCACCGTTCTGACCACCATAGCGGACATGAACCATACTTAATCTCCTACTATTAAGTTGATACTAAGCCTCTGTATTTTGTGTGCTGTTTCCAAAATGACGCACACATAAGACGCAGCTTAGAACAATTTCCTGTGGATACAAACTATCAGTCTGGCTTTCCAGAAATGGGTAATGGGTAATGGGTAATGAACTTTTCCCACTGCAAATTTTACTCAGCTAGAACAGGATAGTGCATAAATTTTTCAACCCTGAAAAGGCACAAAATCAACAGCCTACCCCCTACACCCTTACACCCCTAAACCCCCACACCCCTAATATTTCAATCTATGAGTAGAAGTAGTTCATTACCTAAAATCATTAGAATTTAAAAAGAATGTTTTATTTTCCTGGTGAATTATTTTTACAGGCGTACTCTCTACCTTTAATCGCTGAAGTGAGACCCCAACGAGACTATTTTATTGAGTATCCCCAACAAATTCCTGTTGGTACAAAAGCGAGTGTCTTCTACAATCGCCAGTTTGGATACTACGCCGCACATTACAAACAAGCTAGCAAGATACCATCCCAGGCTATTTTAGTCTTGAATGAGGGTGAGGGAGCGATCGCTATTTTTCCCGGTGAACCCGATTCAGCAATCGAGAATACTGCCAATACAAATATACTAAGTCCAGTATATACCTTAGAAAATAACGGAACGCTGGCTGTCCCTACTGGGATGGTTTTCATCCGTTTTACAGAAGGTGTTGATATTGAATCACAACAAGTTGCTATCAATCAAGCAGGTTATGAAGTAGCAAAAACTCTAGTTTATGCACCTAACGCTGGTTGGTTGCGTGCCAAAACAAACAAAATTGCTGATGCTCTCAAAGGGATAACTCAACTATCAGTTATACATAATGTGGAGAATGTCGAACCACAAATGCTGATGGAAAGACAACTGCGTGAGAAATAAACAATAATCTTAAAATTCCTCATCTACAAGGGGATAAGGAATCTGGTAATAGGTAATAAGTAATTGGACTATTACCCATTACCTGCATCGGCGGGGTAAGTAACCTCAACTACCCAAGAGGGGATGGAGTTTCCCACGGCTTTTAGAAATTTTTCCAACATCTATCTCAGGTATGAGATAAATTTATGACTAGAGATGGTCTTAGTTAAAATTTATATTTGTTAAATTATGTTCATGTGTGTTTCCAAATTAATGGCAGCAATTCCCAATAGCAAGTATTGGGAATTATTAATCACCTAATTTTTTTAATACTGAGTTGTATATTTTTAGTTTCTTCTGTGCCAACAGCATCAGCGAACAATGGCAGCAGAAGCAGAGTTATGCAGGTTGACTTGTTTTAGTCATTGACATACTCACTGCTCTGAAAGAGCAGTGATTCTTGACGGCTCACAGCAACTAGCTGCCGAAGTAGTCTGACAGTCACTCCCCATCCGTTTAAGGTCGTGCCGATGCCCCATGCCGACCATTTAGGCTATTGCGAACTGCTTTAAGCTTGTAACGCTTTAAACCATTTATTCACAAAACTGTTGATGGTCTGTTTAATTTGATGTTTGCGATTCCAGCGCTGGAAAGCCATTTCATACTCTTCACCTTTAGTTTGAAATGTATTCCACACATCCAACCCTACCGCCAAACCACAGAACAGTAGCAGGTATAACGACCAAGTAACCGTTCCACCACCAATAAAATCAACTAATAGTAAAAAGCCATTGACAATGGCGTAATTACCAAAACGCTTTTTAAACTTTATCATGCGGTAAGTATTAAACGCTTGCCGTTGCTGCAATTCGTTGTGTTGCGATCGCCAATCTATTTCCGCTAGCTTGAGGGTTTCTGGTGATATTTCTAACTCAGTAGCAATTTCTAACAATTGCTCATAACTAAACTCTTTATCTTGGTCATCAGCTTGCCGGGCGATCGCCAGCTGTAAAATTCGCTGTACGTCTTCTTGGCTATAAGAACGGAGACTATTAGGTTCAAATGCCGCCATAACTGCTATCTCTAATTATTAATGTGGTTTAGCAATTTATCGCCGGTCAACTGTGGAACAGTTTCGATAACTACTGCACTTACCCTACACTAACAAATTTAGTCAGTTGTCAGTTGTCAGTTGTCAGAGACGCGATTAATCGCGTCTGTACTTGTATTTAGCGAAAGGCGTAAATTTCTTTGATGACTTGCACCCAACCATCAGAGACGGATTCTAAAATGCGATCGCCTTTTTCTCTAGTTGCAGTTGTGGCATCGCCAATCACACCACTTTTACTAATATCTTTTGTCACCCAAGCCACAGGTAATTTACCTTCCCAGCTTAATAGGCTACCTTCAGGTTGTTCTGGGGGATATTCTGCTACGGCTTTATCTAGTTGTACCTGATCTGGCAAAATCGCCAGCATAATACTAGTTTCCGCATCTCCCGCGTGCATTCCTTGTGTTGCTTCCTTCGGTGTTAACAATTCTTTAGTGATGTGGGGTACACGCCAGGTAAATAGAGGGAAAACAGCAAAATCACCATATTTTACATGCAAATCTCGCGCTACCATTTGCATAACTTGGGGTTGTCCTCCGTGGGAGTTCATTAACACCAACTTTCTAAACCCTGCGCGATAAATGCTTTCTCCCACTTCCATAATTATTGCTGTTAGCGTTTCCGTACTCAGGGTAATCGTTCCGGGGAAATGCCAGTGTTCATTGGATTTACCATAATAAAGAGTGGGTAAGGCGTAAGCTGGAATGCTAGCATCAAGTTTAGATAAAGCTTTCCCCAACACCCCCACACCAATGGCAGCATCAACAATCAATGGTAAATGGGGTCCATGCTGTTCAATTGCCCCTACTGGCTGGATGATAACGACATTCTCCTTATTTGGCATTTCCTGAATTTCTGTCCAGGTAAGGTAGGCGAAAAACCGTTCTGGGGGAATGAAACTGTGCATTTGGGGATTGGGGACTGGGATTATTACAATCTATACTATAGGATTCCTGTTTGATTGCTGAACAAGTTTATTACCTCTGGAGAAAATGGAAGAGTCTTCTGCAAATTTCCAGCAGTTGATCAAGAAAATCTCCTGTCAAACTCCGTAAAAATAGCTTGTTGTTTACTATTGTCAAGGACGGAAAAAATTACACTTTTAAATCTGCCCCAAAATTGACCACCTGGTAATAATAAATCTGCAAATATTTGGGCAACTATTGATGGGTCATTTCTAAAGACTCCACACCCCCAAGCACCTAAAACTAAGGTATCGCAGCCTTGGTTGGTTGCCAAACTCAACAGTTTTGATGTTCGATTCATAAGCACTTGGGGTATTTTAACGCTGAGGTGCGGTTGATTTTTTTGAATCATGCCTGCATTTGGTGCTGGACTGGTGATGAAATCTACAATATAGGGCTGTGCTAAGAGTTCACCATCATCATTTTTGAAGACTGGACAGATGGGAGAATAAATCATCCAATCTGAGTACAAAAGCGATCGCTCATGGCGATGAAAATTATAATATTCAGGACATTTCAACAGGCTTTTGTAAAGCGCTGAACTTCTGGCTAAACTTTCTTCCTGAGCCTGCGCCCCTCTGATAAATCCACCTCCTGGGTTTTTCGCAGAAGCAAAATTTAAAACACCAACTTGTTGAAATTTTTCACTTTTGACTATGCGTTCGGCTCCCATTAATGTTGTCTCATTCCTGACTGAAAATTCAGTTGCTGAAAAACGAGGAAGGCTATTCAGCACCTTAGTTTCAATCTTTGCCAAATTTTCGGGGCTGTAGCACTTTGTTAAATACAAACACTGTTCTAATTCATGACTGATATCAACTTGATTGCCATCAGCACAAAGGTAGTTACCCATGTTAAGAATGTTTAAGGTATTTTCGGCGATCGCAATTCGTCTCATTGGTGTTATCTTTGCACTTCTGGCTGATATGGCTTTTTAGTAATTCAAATATATTACATATATAATACAAAGACGTAAAGTGTATATGTATTTCCTCTGAGAACTTTATTTTAGAAGCCCTTATCTATACAGCTTCATATATTATTTATTAATCTGTAATTATTTATTTCTATCCCCAATCCCTAACAAAAAGGTAAATTCTCAATGGTTGAAGATAACGGCTCAATTCGCACTTTATCGGTTGATATTGGTGGTAGTGGTGTCAAAGCCTTGGTTTTGGATATTACGGGAAATCCCGTTACAGAAAGGGCGCGAGTTGATACACCCCAACCTGCAACACCAGAGGTCGTGATCAATGCGATTATGGTTTTAGCTGCTGCTCAAGGTGAATTTCACCGGGTTTCTGTGGGTTTTCCTGGTGTGGTGCGTGCTGGTGTCACCGAAACAGCAGTTAACTTAGACTCGGATTGGATTGGATTTGATTTAGAAGCGGCACTATCACAACGGTTACATAAACCTGTACGGGTGATTAATGATGCAGATATGCAGGGTTTTGGTGCAATTAAGGGTAGGGGCGTGGAATTGGTGATTACCTTGGGGACAGGGTTTGGTTCCGCGTTATTTGTCGATGGTAAATTAGTGCCGAATATGGAAATGGGACATCATCCCTTTCGCAAGGGGGAAACCTACGAAGAACAACTAGGAAGAGCAACTTTAGATAAGATTGGTCAAAAGAAATGGAATCGCCGTTTAGAGAAAGCGATCGCCTCACTACAACGACTATTCAACTATGATTACCTTTATATCGGTGGTGGTGAAGCCGTAAGAGTAAATTTTCAGCTACCTTTAAATGTCAAACTCATTCCGAATATTACTGGTTTGTTAGGTGGTATCGCTTTGTGGCGAGATGAAAAAAGACCATGAATCAATTCAAAATACCCTACGGGAAGCTAAAGCTACAAAATACCCTGCGGGAAGGCTGCGCCAACAAAATTCAAAATTAAATACAGCCGGGTACTTAGCTTTTTCCTATAGAGCTAAACACCTGATTTCCCAAGGTTCTAGAATTATAGCTATTGACAGTTGATAGTTGACTGTCAACTATCAACTATCAACCATCAACTGTCAATCAAGGATTAGCTACAGTCCCAACTGTTAATACTTGTGGTGGTGAAGCATCGGGGGGATAGAGAAAGTCTACCTCGACCAAACGGCGATCGCCTTTTTTCATGTTTAATGTAGCTAATGCTTCCCCTGGTTGACCCCGTTTCTGAACTAAATGTACAAGCCGAGTTTGCTGCTGTCCTTGATCATTTCGGTAACGTATCCGCACACTCCCCCGGAAGAATGTTTGACGTGCGGGTGTAGTAAAAAAGCGCAGACCTTGTTTAGTTAAACGGTCTTCTTTAATGGGAGTCTGCACAGATACCTTCACGGTTTGCGCTTTGGCAGTATTGTTATACAAGGGCAACTTTAAACTATATTGAATGGCGTAATTACCATGAGCGCGATAGGCCGTATCTGGATAACGTACTAACATCGGCGCACTCTGAATTTGACCAGTCCCTAAAGTACCACCATGTAGAGTACTCAGAGCATAAGAAAAAGCTTGTCCTGGTTGGGGAATAGTTAAATTCCTGGCTTTGGGAGTATCTACTACAAACGATCGCCAATAAGAACCACGCGCCACCCCAGCGACACGACCATAAATTTTTGGTTTACCAGTTTCCTCTAATGGTGTGGGAGTTTTATCCCGTGGCCCGGACACATCACTATTCTCTAGTAAAGTTTGCCACTCTTCCAAGGTAGGCGATCGCTCACTACCATCAGCATTGGTACGAGCAAACATAGCCAAACTAGCTGCATAGACTGTACCATTAGTCCGCAACCGCGCCAAAGTTGAGCGACCATTTAAAGGTGGTGTCAATTCTCGCACAGGTATAGGTTGATTCAAGAGCATTCGACTTTGCCCTGGTGGTATGACAATTTGAGCCGGGAAAATATCTTGTCGCAGTCCTCTTAAAACATCAGCCATAGCGCGACTACCAGGGCCAGAGAACACATTACCCAAATTATTCTCTACCAAAGATGGCAACTCAATAAACGGTGCATCCGGTTGACTTAAATAACTCGCCCCTTGCAAAATATCCACCTTCACCGGTTGGGATGTGGGATTATGCAGGAGTATCCCTAAATATAATGAGCGTAAATCTTCTGGTGGTTCCGCCCTAGCAATGTGGTGGGCAAAAACATCAAATCGCCCACGAAACGGATAATTCAAATGGGCTGATGGGACTTTTTTGCCTGCTGGGGGAAAAGTGGAAAGTAAGATTCCTTCTCTTAAAACTAATTCTGGACTATTGCTATTAAATGTAGGGATTGAATCCAACTGTCCTGGTAACGCACGGACTTCTTGAGGTTGTACTACTTCTTCCGGTGGTGGTGCAGTAGGAGCAGATTGAGCAACGAAAAAGCTGAGTAAAAAAGGCAACATAGGAGAAATTCAAAATTCAAAATTCAAAATTAGATTAGGGATTGGGGAAGGTGGGGTCCCCTCTGGGGACAAGGGGTAATGGGGATTGGGGAAAATAATTTGTTATTTCCTCATCTTTTTTATCCTCAAAGGTCTAGGTTTTTAATAAAGTGATGAGTGACGATTCTAATTCATCAACCCCTGCCCCCTGCTCCCTACACCCTAAACCAGTATCTTGAAGGCAAGGTGTCAAAACCTAAACTTGTTCATTATGCCCGCCTCGACGGTAATGAGTTCATGAAAGTGCCAGATTGTTAATAATTAATACGAAATCCGTGAGAATTTCTATCAAGTTATCTTGATTCAAGATGGGAACATGAACAAAAACACAATGAGCTGATAGTTTATTTTGTTCTAAGTAGTCCAGTATGGAATAATAAAGACCCTCGCAGACAAATTTACCGCAGTCGTCACTAATATCAGTTGCTGTTGCTCCTATTAGTAATTTTTTTAGATCAACTGTGGTCTGTAAAAAGATTTCTCCACAGCTAGCACCTACTTCTACACTTAATTTTTTCCGGCTTGCGGCCATGCCACAACAGATAATGTAATCTGGTTGGGATTCCTCTATTTTTGCCATTACTAGGGAACTGGCCAGCCCAATATCAACAGGTAACAAGCGCAAAAATTGTAAATCTAATGGAAGTGAGTTAAGTTGAGTGACTTCAAATAATAAATCATCAGAGGAATTTGACTTTTGATCTTCTAGCCAAGTGTCAAAAGAAGTTAATAGAATTCTTTTCTTCATGGAAAATATTATTTAGAATAGAAAAACCCTCCATAAACAATTTACAAGGAGAAGGTCAATGCCAGTTGTTGCTGTTATAGATTATGAGATGGGAAATTTGCATTCGGTTTGCAAAGGATTAGAAAAAGCGGGGGCGACTCCTATAATTACTCATTCTCATCAGGAATTAACTAAGGCCGATGCAGTCATATTGCCGGGAGTGGGAGCATTTGACCCAGCAGTGCAGAGTTTGCGATCGCGTGATTTAGAACAACCAATTAAAGATACAATCGCTTCAGGCAAACCCTTCTTAGGTATCTGTTTAGGGCTGCAAATTCTGTTTGAATCGAGTGCGGAAGGTACTCAACCAGGACTAGGAATTATCAAAGGAAAAGTGCGGCGGTTTATTTCTGAACCAGGAATTACCATTCCCCACATGGGTTGGAATCAGTTGGAATTAACCCAACCAAAAAGCATTTTGTGGGAGCATTTGCCACCCCAACCTTGGGTATATTTTGTACATTCCTACTATGTTGACCCAGTTGAGCCTCAAGTTCGTGCTGCAACTGTTACTCACGGTACGCAAACCGTTACGGCAGCTATTGCCCATGAAAACCTGATGGCAGTACAATTTCATCCCGAAAAATCGTCAAATATTGGGCTGCAAATCCTGTCTAATTTTGTCTCCCAAGTACGGGAAAAAATTGCTGCATAATATTAGTTTGTCAGTCGTCAGTTGTCACTTGTCAGTAGACTAATGATTAATAACTAATGATTAATGACTAATGACCATTGACCAATGAGTCTAAAAATTTACGGGAATCGCCAAATTAAAACTTTACCAGGGCAAGAAACCAGACCCACCACTGGGAGGGTGAGGGAAGCTGTTTTTAATATTTGGCAGGGAGAAATAGAAGGGTGTCGCTGGCTAGATTTGTGCGCCGGTAACGGTTCAATGGGTGCAGAGGCTTTGTGTCGAGGTGCTAGCTTGGTGGTCGGAATTGAAAAATCAAGCCGAGCCTGTGCAATTATCCAAGAAAACTGGCAGCGCATAGCCAATAACGAACAAAAATGGCGAGTATTGCGCGGAGATGTCCTTCAGCAATTAAAAAACTTATCAGGGCAGCAATTCGACAGAATTTATTTTGACCCACCCTATGCTAGTGGATTATATCAGCCAGTGCTAGAGGCGATCGCTCTTTATCAATTATTAGATCCAAGTGGGGAAATAGCGATCGAACATAATCCCCAAGGATGGGTAGATATATTAATTCCTAACTGGGAAATTTGCCGCCAGAAAGTCTACGGTAACACGGCGCTTACTTTTTATCGCAGCGAGGAATTAGGGGGGTAGGGATTGGGGACAAGAAAGTAAAAAGTAAAAAGGTAGAAGATTTTTTTGACTTTTGCCTTTTGACTTTTGCCTTGGATTGGGGATTGGGGAGATGAGGAAGAATTTTTATCTACTTTATTCCTCATACTCCCCACCCAGTAGCTAAGGCGCTTTAGCACTCAGCACTCCAATACTCAACCACCCAACTCATTGGGGCGCTTGTATTGCTTATAGGCGGCGTAGAACAGCCCAGAGAGGGTGACAACAATCAAACCAAGAACGATGCCTGAAAGTAGGGGTTCAACCACTTTAAAATCTCCTGTTACGATTATTCATTATTTATTTCCCGTCTTTGATTTTACCAAATTGCGGATGAATCCCGCTTCCTACAGTATTTTTAGGCGACCCCTGGAGAGAAAAAAACTGTAGTTCATGCTTGCAGACATCATCAAGAACTTTTAAGCTATGTGTAGGAAATGAAAAATTTGAGTAAACCTAGACTTTTACAGCACACCTTTTGGATAACCAGATTACTAAACCTGAAATTCTGATTCAGCGTATCGCTTTAGTGGCGCTAGTGATACTGCTAGCAATCCCTTTGGGCTTTTTTGGTGTTCAGTTGGTGAAAGCCTCTGACCCTTATGTTAAGAGTGTTCTTGCCATGAAAGGAGACCCAATACAGGGACACGCTATTTTTCAAATAAATTGTGCTGGTTGTCATGGTTTAGAAGCCGATGGCCGAGTAGGCCCCAGCTTACAAGCAGTTTCTAAGCGTAAGTCCAAGTATGGACTAATTCACCAAGTTATTAGCGGTGATACACCACCAATGCCAAAATTTCAGCCCAACACTCAAGAAATGGCAGACCTTTTAAGCTTTTTGGAGACTTTATAGCTCAATCAAGTTTAGATGCGCGCAGACCTAAAACCCCAATTTCTTCGAGAAATCGGGGTTTTCTGTATCATTAACGTGAATTCGACGAAACCTAACCCCAACCCCTTCCCTACAAGGATACTGTTGGCGAATTGATAGAGGGCAAAACCAATCATCACAAAATAGAAAATCAGGAATACTATGAGGCAGTGGGAGCAATTCGAGCAAAGTGAGAAACGCGAGTCTGACTGCGTGGGACATGTTGCCACCAATCCCACATCCGACTGAAGTTGATAGCAGCAGCAGTAATGACATGCTGCAAGAGAGTTTTGGCAAGACCAATGTAGCGACAACGGCGTAATTGGTAGCGACCAGTAGCTTGGGAAATCAAGCCTTCAACGCCAGCACGTTGGTGATAAATTTGTTGAAAAGATTCAGTTTTTTGGCGAATGCGAGCATCATGTAATGCAAGATGTAGTTCCTGTGGTTTGAGGGTCAGAAGACGCGGTAGTTTTTTGGAGCGAGTGCATTTTGAGCGACTTGAACAAAGCGAACAATCGGATTTGTCAAATTGTATTTTGACTACTGGATTGTCATGGCTATCGACAGTTGTACGCCAGGACTTACTTTGTTTACCCATTGGGCAATCAACACGCATCAAATCCCAATGAATAGTGAAGCAATTTTGCTCAAAGCCGGATTGTGCTGTTGCTTGCCAACTAGTTCCGGGGGGAACTTTTCCTACTAAATCAACATGAAAATGGGATTGACTATCGACTAAGTTTTGAGCATTGACATAGCCAGTATCGACAACATGTTCTTGTGGCAAAAGATTGTTCTGGTTTAAACGAGAATGAATTACTGGTGTCATCTCAACATCCGCACTTGTGGCCACGGACGTTTCCACATTGATAATTAAGTTTGGCAGTATGGGGTGACAAATTTCTGTCAGATGCAGATTATAACCAGTCCAGTTGATTTCTCGCTTGCTGGAATTGCGTGCATCAACATCGTAAGGAGATTCAATCTGTAGTCTATTTGGTGGTAAGTTATCTTGTTCTCGCCAATAGACTTGTTGCAATTGAATATAGTATTGTTGCACCCAAACTATACGTAATGTTTCCACTGATGGAATCTGCCACAGCCAATTACAAGTTGAGTCTGCATACAAAGCGGATAGCAAATGATGACCATCCTCACCAATTTTTCGCCTCAATTTCTCACGTTCGGCTTTTGATTTGGGCAAGCGGTATTGCTCAAATCTCAGGGAGTAACGTTCAAACCAATCAACGTCAACTCTCGATTTGAGCCAATCAGGGGCAAAATAAGCCAAGTCATTTAAGGTATGACGTAAAGTTTCTCCCACTAATTCCAAACGATTTAACTGTCGTACTGCGGCTAATACGTGAGTTGAATCAGTTCTGACACGGCCGCGATTTTTGAGCCAACCTAGTTCTTGGAAACGAGCTAGCATTTGGTTGAGTAACTCTCGCTCTCGTCCTGCTTTGATTAATCGCTGACGAAATTCTGAAAGTACTGAATAATCAAACCCTGGGTCATTTAATTCCAACGATAGTGCGTATTTCCAATCAATATGACCCC
Source organism: Trichormus variabilis 0441 (assembly GCF_009856605.1). NCBI lineage: Bacteria > Bacillati > Cyanobacteriota > Cyanophyceae > Nostocales > Nostocaceae > Trichormus > Trichormus variabilis. The sequence continues at coordinate 6,318,095 of NZ_CP047242.1, forward strand.
TCACTGCATCCGCCGCTTGTCTATCCGTTAAACCTTCGATAAATTGCATTACTGTCACTAATGCCAGTTGTCCTGCTGATATTCCACTTTGACCACAATCTGCGCGGTAAAGTTTGACAAAATCCTCATCCTTATATAACACTCCTATTTCATCCCGCATCTTCATATATATGTTCCCTTTGGGAAATGAATTCCGGGCTACTTGCGCTGTTGTTTCAGGAATCTGCGACATATCACGCGGGTGCAGGGTCATAATCTTTGTAGATGCTACGCTCAATATACTTATTCTCTTTTTTCCACTGTTCCAAACTCTTGAGGGGCTTAACCCCTCAATAATTCGCCAACAGTATCCTACAAGGGAAGGGGCTGAAAATCTATAATTGAGTACCAAATAATCAAGGTTTTAAGCCTCTCTCCGCGTCGGGGAGAGGTACTCTACGAGAAGCGCTCCGCGCTATGGAGAGGGGTTCTTCCGAATTTATCGAACTCACGTATCATTAAAATTTATTACGACGAATTAATGATTCTAATTCGCTGGTCTGACTATCAATTACCCCAATGACGGGACTGTGAAGGGTATATTGTGTCAAGAGTTGCGATCGCTCTATTTTTAAAGTATCTATTTTCTCATAGGCCGCATTGGCTATCAGGTTTTTTACTACCCTTTGGTCTACTTGTGGTTGTGTGTTTGCTAGTTGCTTATACAAATCCTGAAGTTGAGCATCAAAATTTTTCACGGTAGGATGTTGAGACTGGAGTTTAGCTAAATTTAATGCCCGTTCAACTTCTGTTTTAGCAATTGTGCGTAAAATATTACCAGTAGTAGTCTTGGGTACTGTGACAGCTACACCCATACTTGATAGCTCATTTCTGACTTGATCCAACATCTGTTGATATCTGGTGTCCATCATCCCAGTGTCAAAAACACCATCCGTGTATTGCTGTAAGAGTTTTTCTGCTATCTTGTAGTCAGCGATCGCACTTTCTTTATTTCCCAAATCCCTGTAAAGATTCGCTCTTAATAAATATTCATCAGCATTAGAACTTGTATTCTTCCCAATTAATTGAGTTAAATCGGAAATTGCTTTCTGTTCTTCCCCCAACTTTTCATAAGCTCTAGCTCTATTCCAATATGCAGCACTACTCAAACCAAATCTACCCGTATTTTGCCTAATCACTTCGGTATAGTCTGTCACGGCTGCCTGATAGTTACCCATTGCAGCGTAAGCATTCGCTCGATGATAGTATGGTTTTTCAGCTTGGGGATTAAGTTTAATCGCTTGGGTGAAAGCAGCAACCGCCGCCGACAAATCTTTTTTACAGTCTTGCTGAAAGTGTCCCATACCTAAGAAATGGTCTACAGAATTAACATTTGGTGGGATCGGCATTTGGCAATCAGCAGAGAGACCAGAATCCGGTGTTTGTGCAAATACTAAAGGTATCGAAAAGCCCAGCAGCAAAACAGCAGACAATGTATAGGTGATTGAGGTGAATTTCATACTTGTCAAAGTATAGAAGTATTTTTCCTGAGGTTTGTTGAGTGTTGTGATCTACATCTATCACCACACCCCTACAGGACTAATTTAACGGTGACCGCGATTGATTTGCCATAAGAATAGGTCGAGGATTATCATTGATGTCTTTTAGCTAAAAGCAAATGTACTACTTACAGACAAATACGGATGATTTTCGTTAAAACTTTACATAAATTGCGTACTGTTGCTATTAATATTTTAAAGCCATAGAAGAATGTCACACCGTTACTCCTATGCGGGAACTAACTCAGCATCTATCAACCCCAGAGAGCCAAACCCAACAGATAATGACTGAAGTGCTGCAAATCGGCAACCGTACTATTCAAGCTAGTGAACTCATTCCCTTACTGGCTAATTATCAACTTCTACCGCAATTATTACGGGAGTTAATTATCGATGAGGCAATAGCAGCAGTAGAGTGTAAGCCTGAGGAGTTAGCCCAAGCTAAACAAAGGTTTTACGCCGATAAGCAGTTAGCTCAAGAAACAGACATTCAAGCATGGCTGGTACAACAAGGTTTGAGTGCCGAACAACTAGACAATATTATTGTTCGCAAAATCAAGCTAGAAAAGTACAAGCAAGCCACATGGGGAGCAAAACTGGAATCTTATTTTTTCCAGTTAAAAGCGAAATTAGATAAAGTAATTTACTCTCTACTGCGAACTCAAGACCCAGGACTGGCACAGGAACTCTATTTTCGCCTACAAGCAAAAGAACAATCCTTCGCAGAAGTAGCACAAAAATACTCCCAAGGCCCAGAATCTCAAACCGGTGGATTAGTCGGGCCAGTGGAGCAGAGTTCACTACATCCGGCAATGGTACAACTACTTTCTAATTGCCAACCAGGACAAATCTCATCTCCATCTCGGATTGCTGAGTGGTATGTCATTGTGCGGGTGGAAAAGTTTATTCCCGCCCAATTAGATGAACCAATGAAAGCACGCCTACTCAATGAATTATTTGAGGGTTGGATGCAGGAAAAGCAAAGGCAAGTAAATATAATTCCATCCGCTTAATTCTAGGGTAATTTTAGTTCTGACTTACTTGGAAACTCCATACTGTTTAAACCATGCTTGGAGGCGTTTCCAGCCGTCTTGAGCTTCTTTTTCTCTGTAAGAAGGACGATAATCGGCAAAAAAGGCGTGGGGTGCATCAGGATACACAACAATTTCCGATTTACTACTGCTGGATTTTAAGCGCTCGCGCATTTGCTCTACTGTATCTAATGGAATGCCTGTATCCTTTCCTCCATACAATCCCAGCACTGGAACTGTCAAATTAGGGGCGATATCTACAGGATGTTTCGGGGTTAATTCTGTAGAATTGCCCACCAATCGACCATACCAAGCGACACCTGCCTTAACTTTGGGGTTGTGTGCTGAGTATAACCAGGTAATCCGACCACCCCAACAAAAGCCTGTAATGGCTAATTGATCAGCATTACCCTTGGATGATTTGACAGCCCAACCGACGGTAGCATCCAGATCAGAAAATACCTGAGCATCTGGCACTTTTGCCACCACCTGGCGAATTTCATCGATATTACTTAACTTCGAGACATCACCTTGACGAGCAAATAACTCTGGTGCGATCGCTAAATATCCCAACTTGGCAAAACGACGACAGATATCTTGAATGTGTTCATGTACACCGAAGATTTCTTGAATCACCAACACAATCGGAAAATTCTCACCAGTAGCAGGTAATGCTCTGTAAGCTGGAATTTCACCATCTTGGACGGGAATTTTCACCGCACCTGCAACTAATCCTTGTGTATCAGTAGTAATCACTTGGGCTGAAATTGGTTTGACGGCTAAAGCAAAGCCAGTTGTTAAAGTAGCCGTAGCGATAAATTGGCGACGGGTGATCTGTTTCATCGTCTGTACCTTGAATTATTTGGGTTCAGTTTTATTTGCTCAGAAAATGTAAAGTTTTGTCAACTTACTTTAAGTATAGTTCTATTTAAAAATACTTTTAGATTGACTAAATATTAGATTAACTTAATGCTTAAGACTTAAATTTTACTTAGTATAGTGCGATCGCGCCTTCTCAATTACCGCCAGCCAGTCATCCGTAAATGGGTTAAGCCCGAATTGCGGAAAAAAATTTCCCGGCGCAAGTAAAATTGCAAGATGTATGCTATTCTTTACATATAAGGAATCAAAAGCGTAAAGCTTAACAGGTCGATTCTGGCATAGATATTGACCCCCCCAGTGCTTGTGTTGTTGTAGTAGAAGAATCAAATCCTGTGAGTTAGCCAATCATTTGGTGAACTGATGACCTGACTTCACAAATTTCTGGAGGTATTTGTGGGGTAATTGGATCTGTAACAGTTTGAAAGTATGTGGAGAACTTGCATCTGTTTGCAGTTCATCAATGTGATTGGAGTCAAAAGCATGATCACCAAAACCACATTCTGCACCTTGTGGTGTGGTAGATGCAGGAGATAACTCACTGGAAACTTTTGCTACTGATAACATCTGCCAATCAATTTTATGTTAACTCTCAAAAGTAGTGTTCCGCCTTGATTGCGTGAGGTTCTATAGCAAAAGAACCACAGTGTTTGAGAGTAAAACCTGTGAAATAAGTTTGATTCGTGGCTATTATGCTGTTTGTTTGTAAGTGAAATAATGCAGGTGGAATTGCAGTTTGCACTCCATCTGCCATTTATTTTCTACGGAACTATTACTTCTCCTTAAATCGTTATCACTCATCGTTTACCAATTTTGAGGTACTAATTCATGGGCGTATCTATGCAATTAAGTAATAATCTGGTTTTATTTGAAGATAACGATCGCCTATCAGTTAGATTATACGCAGCTAGTAGCTTAAAAGCTGTTCTCTCGGAAATTGCCCAAGCGTTTACGAGGAAATACAAGATTCCCATAAAACTAGAGTTTGATGATGCTGAGTTGCTTCGGGAACGTCTTCTAGCTGGTGAGAGGGCCGATATATTTGCTGCGGATGATCTGCAAAATCCCAGTGCATTAATGCAAGCCAATCAAAGTAGCCCTGTCGTAAATTTTACTAGTAATAGAATATGTGCGATCGCTAAACCAGGGATAATTATTAATTCAGATACTTTATTAGATTTGATGTTATCCTCTGAAATCAGATTAGGGACATCAACACCTCATCCCAACCTTTTTGAAGACTATACACAAGCAGTTTTTCATAAAGCTGAAAAGTTACGAGCAGGGAGCTTTGACAAATTAAATAGTAAAGCTTTGCGTTTGGGAAACGGAAGTAATTATCCTATTATCTCAGAGAGAAGAAACAAGTTTGTTTACTTTATTCTAGAAACACAACAAGTAGATATATTTTTAAGCTATTATACTGACGCTCGGCTAGCACATTTAGAGGCACCAGATTTACAGATAATAAACCTGCCTAAAAATTTATGTTTTTATGTCAATTATGGCATGACTATTATCAATAAATCTCATAGTGCTGCGGTTATGCTGGCTATGTATATACTTTCTCAAGATGGGCAAGAAATTTTAGCTAAATATGGGTTTTTTACATCTGTTATGAGATGAAACTTCTCATGTTAAGCATATTTCATTTTTGGAATATATGTTGCACAAGGTAACATATATTATGAGCTTTATAGTGTTTTAAAACTTATAAATAACAGGTCTTATATATACTATGTTTCACATCGCTTTATATTTATTTTTTCTATACAAATATGCTCTTCGTGAGTGTTATTGTGCAGGGTGTGCCAGATATAAATAATCTAACTATAGATTGCATTTGAACCGTCTGACGCACCTTACTAATATGCCATTTGTGTAAATCATGATGGATTCTTATTACATAAATATGCTCTTGATTAGTCGCAAATTTATAACTAAAACTCTTAGCAATAGTCTTTAAAATTAGAGGTTAAATTTACAGCAGTTTCAATCGTTTGCATAGATTAACTATCTATTTATTTAGCCAATAAATTTAAACCACTTAATTTATCGGCTTTTCAAGAGGATGTATAGGCTCAATCTATTAGTTTTTTATGGCGAATAGTATTGTTTTTGAATTACTATACAGACCTGTCTTTATAAATTAAAAGTCTCGATTTATATGGATACTAATTTATATTTTTGTCATCCAAAATACTGTTTAATAATTAGAAGAATTGTTAATCTTTAGAAAGACAAAAGAAAAAGATTTCTTCTTGAGGCGGTCATCGATTAAAAGCAAGAAGAAAGAAAGAGAAATCAGCCAAGGAGAATAAAGGAATGCCACTAAAACTATTAAAGTGCGACGAAACAATCCCAGAAAGGGAGAAGCACGTATACATCAAAGAAAAAGGCGAAGACACAACCCAATTTCTGCCCCTATCCAACATCGAAACCATCCCAGGTTCACTATCAGAACGTGGATGTAGCTACTGCGGAGCCAAACTGGTAATTGGTGGCGTACTCAAAGACACCATCCAAATGATTCACGGCCCCATAGGTTGCGCCTACGACACCTGGCACACCAAACGTTATCCTAGCGACAACGGTAACTTTCAACTAAAATACGTCTGGTCATCAGACATGAAAGAATCCCACGTCGTCTTCGGTGGAGAAAAACAACTAGGCAAATCCATCCGAGAAGCCTTCAAAGAATTTCCCGACATCAAACGGATGATAGTCTACACCACCTGCGCCACAGCCTTGATTGGTGACGACATCAAAGCCGTAGTCAAAAGCGCACAGCAAGAACTCGGTGACGTAGACATCTTCTGCGTAGAATGTCCCGGATTTGCAGGTGTGAGCCAATCCAAAGGACACCACGTCCTCAACATCGCTTGGATTAACGAAAAAGTCGGCACATTAGAGCCAGAAATCACCTCACCCTACACCATCAACGTCATCGGAGACTACAACATCCAAGGTGACACCTTCGTACTAGAGAAGTACATGGAGAAAATGGGCATTCAAATCATCGCCCATTTTACCGGAAATGGTACTTATGACTCCTTACGAGGAATGCACAGAGCGCAACTCAACGTTACCAACTGTGCGCGTTCAGCCGGATACATCGCTAACGAACTCAAAAAGAGATATGGTATTCCTCGTCTAGACGTAGACACCTGGGGTTTTGACTATTGCCAAGAAGCATTACGCAAAATCGGCGCATTCTTCGGGATTGAAGACAGAGCCGAGGCTGTAATTGCCGAAGAAATCGCCAAATACCAAGAGAAAATGGATTGGTACAAGGAAAGACTCTCAGGCAAAAAAGTCTGTATTTGGACAGGTGGTCCGAGACTATGGCACTGGACAAAAGCTCTGGAAGATGACTTAGGAATGCAGGTAGTATCCATGTCTTCTAAGTTCGGACACCAAGAAGACTTTGAAAAGGTCATTGCCAGAGGTCAAGAAGGAACTATCTATATTGATGATGGTAATGAATTGGAATTCTTTGAAGTTCTGGAAATGATTCGTCCTGATGTGGTGTTAACTGGGCCACGGGTGGGTGCGTTAGTTAAGAAACTGCACTTACCTTATGTTAATGGTCACGGTTATCACAATGGCCCATACATGGGCTTTGAAGGTGCGGTGAATATGGCGCGTGACTTGTACAATGCCATTTATTCTCCTTTGATGCAGCTTGCTGCTATTGATGTTCGTGATGATGCTCCTAAAGCTCCTGCCAAGACAAAAGAAATTGAACACTTGAATGAAAAAGTGACCAATATCACAACCTACATTCAAGAACGTTGTTTGTGGCAATTCCACTCCCGTGCATGGGATAGAGAAGAGAACATCAATGGTGTAATCAAGAAAGCTGCCGAACTCTTGAGTGGAGAAAGATCAGTTCAGGAAACGCTGACTGACAAGCTGCATTATGCAGATGCGAAGATTCTGGTGTCTGAACTCAAACGCAACTTACCTTGGATCAAAGAGTTGGATAAGGCGCAAGTTAAGTCTGTACTAGAGTCAGTTAAGCAAAATCTAGTCGGTATTGCGATCGCTGGTTCTCTCAACGGTGAATTGCACCACTCTCTCTATTAAAATTATGCAGCGTTGCTGAATCCAGGTATGAATCTGGCGCAGATACGTTACAAGCGCGAAAAAAGATTTTTGATTTTAATTCAGCAACGCTAGAAATTGGTAGTTCTCTTGCATCTCCTAGCAATTTCTCTCTCCCCAAGCCGTTCGCACACTCAAACACCAAGACTTACGACGCGATCACTCTCAACTTAATTCTTGTTGCGAGTACGTAAGTCTTCCCTAACCTAGAACTCAGAACTGCAAAATTTAGGCGGAATTCGATTCAAATATCGGTTCTGAGTTCTATTTACCCCTCATTTCACCCTATTTTGGAGGCAATTTAGATGACTTTAGCTGTAAATAAGAAAGAACGTGCTGGGGTAATCAATCCCATTTTTACCTGTCAGCCTGCGGGTGCTGAATATGCAACCATCGGTGTGAAAGATTGTATCCCCTTGGTGCATGGTGGACAAGGTTGCAGTATGTTTGTCCGCTTGATTTTTGCCCAGCACTTGAAGGAAAACTTTGATATTGCATCTTCTTCACTCCATGAAGCTAGTGCGGTGTTCGGTGGGATGCCACGGATCGAAGAAGGTGTGAAAACCTTGGTAGCACGTTATCCTGACTTGCGTTTGATTCCCATCATCACCACTTGTTCTACTGAAACTATCGGGGATGACGTAGAAGGGACAATCAACAAGGTCAACAAGTTCTTAAAGAAAGAGTATCCAAATCGGGAAGTGAAGTTGATTCCTGTACATACTCCTAGTTACCGTGGTAGTCAGGTAACAGGATATGATGCTGGTGTCACTTCCTTGATCACTAACTTGGCGAAAAAAGGTGAACCAAACGGTAAGTTGAACATCATTACCGGTTGGGTTAACCCTGGTGATGTGACTGAAGTTAAGCACATCCTCAGCGAAATGGGCGTTGATGCCAATATCTTATTAGATACTGAAACCTTCAATGCTCCCACCATGCCAGATAAGAACAGCTTTACCTTTGGTAATACTACCATTGAAGATATTGCTGGTTCTGCCAATGCGATAGGAACGATCGCTCTGTGCAAGTATGAAGGTGGTAACGCCGCTAAATTCTTACAAGAGCAATTTGATGTTCCTGCGATCGTTGGGCCTACACCAATTGGTATCAAGAATACTGACGCTTGGCTACAAAATATCAAGAAACTAACCGGTAAACCAATCCCAGAATCCTTGGTAGTAGAACGGGGTAAAGCGATTGACTCCTTGGCTGACTTAGCTCATATGTACTTTGCTAACAAGCGTGTAGCTATTTACGGCGACCCCGATTTAGTAATTGGCTTGGCTGAGTTCTGCTTAGAAGTTGAATTAGAACCAGTATTGCTGTTGTTGGGTGATGATAACCAAGCTGCTTCCAAAGACCCCAGATTAGCTGAGTTAGCTAAGAGAGCAAACCACGCTGAGTATGACATTGATGTCATCTGGAATGCTGACTTGTGGGAACTGGAAAGCCGCGTGAAAGAAAAAGGCGATATCGATTTGATTTTGGGTCACTCCAAAGGTCGGTATATTGCGATCGACAACAAAATCCCAATGGTACGCGTAGGCTTCCCCACCTTTGACCGTGCAGGTTTGTGGAAAAACCCTGTGATTGGTTATCGCGGTGCGGAATGGTTGGGAGATGCGATCGCTAACGCTATGTTTGCAGACATGGAATACAAGCATGACCGTGAGTGGATCTTAAACGTTTGGTAAGAGGTTTCTAAACGCATAGGTACGCGAAGTATAACGCAAAGGTACGCAGAGTTTCTCATCACTTCCTCTGTGTTCCTTTGCGCTTACCTTAGCGACCCTCTGCGTTTTCATAAAAAATGGGAGAGAGGTATTATGGCAACAAATATGGATGCGAATGTCGTATTTTACGGACATTTAAGCGAACTGTACCAACTGGCAAAGGAAGGTAAGATTAAAACCACTTTACAAGGTAGTCATACTCGACCCTGTAAATTTTGGGCTGCAACCAAGATTTTAAGTGGGATTAAAGATGCGATCGTCATTTCTCACGGGCCGAGTGGCTGTGCTTATGGGGTGAAGCGGGCGTATAAACTCACCAATAGCCGTAACAGTGGTTCTCCTTATGAACCCGTTGTCACCACCAACATGAGTGAGAAAGCGGTAATTTTTGGGGGTGAAAAAGAATTACGCGGTGCAATTCTGGAAGTAGATCAAAAATATCATCCTGATGCGATCGTTGTTGCTACCAGTTGCGCGTCGGGGATTATTGGCGATTGTGTAGATGAAGTAGTGGGTAAAGCGCGTAGCGAAATCGACGCAGAAATCATGACGATACACTGCGAAGGCTTCGCCGGAGAGTATCGTAGTGGCTTTGATATTGTCTTCCGCCAAATTGTAGACTTCATGGAGCCACCCACCCCAGAACGCCAAGCACAACTAGCTGATTCTGTCAATATTGTGGGCGCAAAGATGGGGCCAGAAAGGACGGAAGTAGAAGGAGATGTCAAGGAACTGAAACGACTGATCAAAGGGATGGGTGCAAGAGTTCACAGCGTGATTGCAGGGGACTGCACATTAGAAGAACTCAAACAAGCACCAAGCGCAGCCGTTAACTGTACCTTATGTTTGGATCTGGGCTATACCATCGGTAAAGCTATGTCAGATAGATTTGGTACACCTTTAAATTCGACAATTCTGCCCTATGGTATCAGTGCTACAGAAAAATGGTTGCGCGGGGCGGCAAAATATTTAAAGATGGAAGCACAAGCAGAAGCCCTGATGGAACGGGAATATGCAGCCATCAAAACAGAATTTGAAGCAGCCAAGAAATATATCGAAGGTAAGTTAGCCATTATCGAAGGACATGACGCTATTAAGTGCTTGTCTATCGCCCATATGTTGGAACGCGATTTTGGGATGCGTGCTGTTATTTATAACTTCCATCCCTGGAGTACGGAAGCACGAGAAACCAGTGTAGATTATTTGCTAGAAACAGGCTTAGACCCAGAAATTTTAATTACCAAAGGGACTTTAGCTTTTGGTAAGTACGAATCAATGAAACAAACTGAAGATGAATTACTAGAATTTATCGGTGGTTTAGATGCTGATTCTGTAGTTTACTTCGGTTCTTCCTTGAGTTTCCCCCACATTCCCGTTGTGGATTTAAACGCCATCTTAAATCGTCCCAGATTTGGCTATCGCGGAGCTTTAAAGGTCGCTAAGTGTATTAAAACCGCCCTTGAATATGGTTTTAGACCCCGCAGTTCCCTAACCAAGCAAATGGTATTCCCGAAAAACTCAGGATTAGCATCTGCTCAATCACTCACCGGAAAATTAGCCCAAGACTTGCCAGATTGCACCGTATACGCAGGTAAGAAACGGGGCAAATGTTTTAACGAGTAATAACTGAGCCGATTGTACCGTATATGCAGAGAAGAGAACAGGAAAATGTTGTCAGCAATAACAAGTGAAAACTCCCAGAAACTCAATGTCATACCCTCCCACACCGAGCCACTAACCTTTGATAATTGCGACCACAGCAAAGACCCAATTGTCGGCTGTGCGTTGGAAGGTATCGCTAACATGGTGGCGGGGATTAAAGATGTCAGTATTGTGATTCACTCTCCCCAAGGTTGCGCCTCTACGGTGGCGGCTGGCTATGATAACCATGAGGTTGATTTCACTAAGCGCAAAGTCGGTTGTACGCGCCTGTTTGAGTCAGATATTGTCATGGGTGCGTCTGAGAAACTCAAAGGTTTGATTAAAGAGGCGGATCAATCTTTCAAAGCTAAAGTGATGTTTGTCGTTGGTACTTGCGCCGCAGATATTATCGGTGAAGATATTCAAGGATTATGCAATAGTATCCAACCAGAAATCAACGCCAAGCTTGTACCTCTGCTGGCTGGTGGTTTTCGCGGTAATGCTTACGATGGCTTGGAAATGGGCTTAGAAGCTTTACTTCCTTTCATCCAAAAAAGACAGAAGCGGCGCGGCGGTAAAAAACCCAGAATTGTGAATATTATTGCACCCCAAGCAAATGTCAATCCTACTTGGTGGGCTGATTTGCAATGGGTAACGCAGATGTTAAAATCTTTAAGGATTAAAGTACAGACCGTAATTTCTCATGGTACTTCCTTTGAAGAACTGGAAAAAGCGGGTAATGCAACTGCCAATATTCTTCTCAGCCATGATGTGGGGTATAAGTTTGCGCGGAAAATGCAAGAAACCCATAATATCCCCCTAATTCTGGATGATATACCTTTACCCATTGGTGTGCAGAATACTACACGCTGGTTGAAGGCTTTAGCAGCACATTTCAAAATAGACGAAAAAAGAGTAGAACCTCTCATCAACGAAGGTGAAAACAGGGTTGTAGAAACTCTTCGCAAACGCGCATTGATGATTATTCCCCGATATCGTAACTGTAGAATTGCTGTGTCTGCGGATGGGACAATGGGTATTGGGTTGGTGAGAATGCTGTTTGAAGAATTGGAAATGATTCCAGAAGTGTTGTTGTTCCGTTCAGGAATGCGCGAATCTCGTTCAATTCTAGAGCGAGAATTACAAAGTATGGGGATTTCTCCCCGTGTAGTGTTTTCTGCTGATGGGTATCAGATTAAACAAGCCTTAGCTGATGTTGATACTGATGCTGTCATTGGCTCGGCTTGGGAAAAATACATGGCGGAAGAATTGGGAATTAAAATTGCTTTTGATGTATTTAGTCCGACAAACAGAGAGACTTACCTTGATAGACCATATTTTGGCTATGAAGGTATGATTAACATGATGGAAGTTGTTGCTAACGATTGGGAAAGAGCATTTCGTTCCAAACATATTCATTGGACTTAGATGGAGTGCGATCGCTCTCTAAGAAGGTAGGGGCGATCGCTCTTTTGGTCAGTGCAGGCAAGAAAAAACTAAGTTTCGTTCACTATGATCAAAATTTGGTTGTACAGGGCTGAAGATACTCGAAACTCTGAGGTAGCAATCAAAGCATCCATCAGAGGTTGCACAGCTAAAATTAAATTTTTTCGTTTTGCCTCAACCAAAATACCCAGTAGCCCAGTAATTTTGATTCCTAAACGGTCGGCTTCTGCTCTACCGCGACGCTCATCAATTAGTAGTAAATCTGCTTGAAGTTCCAAAGCTAGGGTAATTGCTTCAGATTCCCCAGGATCTAATCTCACCTCACTTTGAAGCCGTTCCACAAATTCACGGTTAGCAATTAATTTGACTTCTAACCAAGTAGCTGTTTGGACTTCCACAGTTCCTGGTACGGGCGGATCGATGTCTACAAGTTCACGATACACTGCCTCTGGAATTATGACTTGCTTGTAGAGAAGAGGCAGAAGCCTTAGCTGGTCTATTGCTGCCAAGTTCGTGATTGCTGATGTGTCGCTAATGACAATCACAATCGCCCCAACTCCTGTAAGTTTTTCAAATCCAATTCCAAATCTTCAACATCATAGGAATACAGGGCAATTTTTCGCTGTTTCAGAAGTTGGCGAAACGCATTGAGGGGCATATCTGCTAACTGGCTGGCGTAGCCAAGGGTTAAACGACCACTTTGAAACAGATATATGGCAATTTCCTGGCGAAACTCACTTGGTGTCAGTTGTGAGGCTTGCAGGATTTCATCTGAGATGACAACGCTCATAAGAAAACTAACTTATATATCACCCTTTCATTTTAATCTGGGCGATCGCTTCCACAGTCACAGTCTTAAATGCGATCGCTCTTTTGGTCAATGCTGGCAAGGAAAAACAATGGTACGGCGATAAGCGATCGCAGCCACCAACTTCACTTGCACATACTTTAAAGTCTATAGTTGAGAGGTCGATAACAACATAACCTATAACTCAGCAAACTAACGTTCCTAGTCAGATATTCTCAAATACTTTGGCACTTTACTAGCGGACAGTGACAATCCGCAGCACTCTAGTTTACTAAACAGCTTGACTTTGGAGTTTTGGGAAATACAACTTTTTTTGCAATTATAACTATACTCTATTCAAAGTCCAGATTAGAACTTAACTGAGATGAAAATTTAACCGTCTTTTTAGATTCAATATTGAATGCGAATACATCGACAATATTGTTTAGTGACTCTTGGCGAATTACCTGTGTTGTGTAGGGTGAAAGTAAATTAACTAGCTCTTGTTTTGTAGAGACAATAGCTCCCTGTTTGCAACTTAGTAAACTTTCATAAAAAACAGCCCATCGAGTGTAATAAACATTGTTGTTAGCTGGAAATTTATCTGGAATAGGTTTTTGATTTTCATATACTCTTAAATAGTGCAAGCTATTTCTAAAGTCTGAAGCTTTCTTGATATCTGAAAGACCGTAGTAAATCCAGGGAAAATTGGTAAGAGTTGTATGCTGACGTTGGTCAAGCTTCCAGTAGTCAATGCCATTGTGGTACAGAGCTTTGTACTGTATACCAAACATCTTTACGGAAGTTCCCATATTATATAGAAAATCGGCAGGTAGATATCTTTCAGTTCGTTGGTCAATAGGATAAACAAGGATTTCATGACCAGCATTAAGGAGGAATTCTTCTATTTGTCTGCTTGTCCAGTATTCAACCTGTCGTTCAGCAATATAAGTAGCATCTGTCATCTTTACATTACTTAGCTTCAATAATTTCCACATTACTCTAACTGATGACTTTTGAACTAATTGCTGTCTAAATGTCTTTTGTATGAAAATTTTACATATAATTTTCTATCATCTCTTCAGTAGTGTCATAATTGAAAGGTTAAGACATAGAATAAAGACATAGTTTTTAAAGGTGGTGTATCATGCAAATACCCATTGCAGACGCATCAGAAGAGTTAGTTCGTTTAGTGGAAGCGGCTTTGCAGGGGGAAGAAATTGTCATACTCAAAGATAATCAACCTGTGGTAAAGCTGACTGTAGTAGAACCAGTACAAAAGCGTCGTCCTGCTAAGGCTGGTAGTGCAAAAGGTCAAGTCTGGATGTCTGAGGGCTTTGACGAACCGCTTGAGGATTTCAAGGAATATATGGAATGAGATTTCTGCTCGATACTCATACATTTATCTGGTTTGTCACTGATAGTCCACAACTTAGCACTACTGCAAAGATACTGATTGAAGATGAGTACAATGAGAAATGCTTAAGCTTTGCTAGTGTTTGGGAAATGGCAATCAAATGTAGTCTTGGCAAGTTGAGCTTCAATTTACCACTTCACACTTTTGTTGAACAACAGATACAGCAGAATAGTATTGACTTACTCAGCATTCAAATGCCCCATCTCGCAATTGTTGCCACCCTCCCGTTGCATCATCGTGATCCCTTCGACCGTTTGTTAATTGCACAGGCGATCGCAGAAGGGATTCCTATTATCAGTGCTGATGTTGCTTTTGATGCCTACTCAATTAGGCGATTGTGGTAAGGATTTTGATATCTAACTCATTTTTACCTGATTCATTTTCAAAGCAGAAAAACATAGCAAAAAGTTGAGCGCAGGAAACCCACGCTCAAGACTTTTCAAAGCAGAATTTTTCCTATTGAATGAATTTACAATAACTTGAAGCCGAAGTTATTGAGAGTCTCACGCAAATTCTTGCAACCTTTGAGATAATCTAGAGTGGCGATTCTCTCGGCGGAATGTTCTGACCAATCACCGGCGACGTTCATGTTTTGTTCGGTGTAGAACTGTTTCATAATATCGTTGTAACGAGCGATCGCATCTTCTTGTTCTGCTAATTTATAAGTCTCTCGATGCAATATAGCCTGCTGGGGTAAACGTGGTTTTACTGCTGGTTGGACTTCAGGATTAGGAAAGCCTAAACACTGTCCAAATACGGGGAAGACGAAAGGCGGTAAGTTCAATAAGGTGGCGACTTCTTGGGTATGGTTGCGAATTGCACCTATGTATACTGTTCCTAAACCCAAGGATTCAGCAACTACAGTCACATTTTGCGCTGCTACGGAAGCATCAACTATGGCTTTTACCAAAAGTTCAGTGTATTCCAACGCAACATGAGCTAGTCCACGACTATCAGCAATTTGAGCCAAACGACCTAAATCGGCTAACCATACTAAGAATACCGGAGCTTGTTTGACATGGGCTTGATTATTGGAAAAACGATATAGTTCTTGTTTGCGTTCTTCGTCTTCAACCGCTACCACACTCCAGCTTTGCAAGTTTGCGGAAGTAGGCGCAGATTGAGCCGCAGCTACTAATAACTCGATAATTCCTGGTGGTAAAGGATCAGGTAAATAAGACCGGACTGAACGGTGAGATAATATTGTTCCGATAGAGTCATTCCAGGGAATATTGTAATCAAAAGGAATTTCACCGTAGCGCGATCGCAAAACTTCCACAGGATTAGTCATAATTAAAAACTCCCAACATTTCAAAGTTAGACTTCTTGAATAAATCTTTTTTGTCTCACGCAAAGGCGCATTCGCCGTAAGGCGTTCCCGCAGGGTAGACGCAAAGAAAGATGCTAGAAGCACGATTTTGCAAGATGTCTATTGTAAAAACCGTGTTCCTCTGTGTTTATCAACTACTCAGGAAACAAAAACACAATCTTAGTCAAAGATTCCAATTCACCTGACGAATAATAATCAGAGTAAATATCCACTGCTAATATTTCTCTTACCGACACAATAAAAGAGATAAATATCAGCAAAACAAACAGCGCCGGAATCATTTGTTTCCAAAGTCTTGAGAAATGATAAACTTTGCTATTCATCATCCATTTTTCCTAGACAATAATTAGGAGGTATTCACTAAACATTCCGAAAAAAGGCTACTCGTAAAGCCAAGCGACTTTCAGATGTAGGAGAAGTAACCGGAGTTACCATGTGCCAAGAATTATCAGAACGCACAATCACAACTGAAGAATGACTCAAAGGTAAGATATCTTGAAAAGCCGAATCCGGTTCAGAGCCTTTAAGAATCCGCAAACAACCACCCCAATTTTCTGACCATTCTTGATTGAAAAATAGCAGATGAGTTAAAACCTTATTCGGTTCATCTGTATGGGGAAAATGTTGATGTCCTGATTTATATTGACGAAATCCAATATCCATTACACAATCTGTCAAATCTAAGCCAGTCATATCTCCCAAAGCTTGACGATAAGCATTTGTCCAGAGTCCTTCTATCAGATTTCGCCACGCATGACTGAGGTGTTTTAAGTCAGAAGTTAGTTTTCCTTGTGCAAGGCGTTGTCGCCAGCGATCGTCTTTAAATTTGAGTAGTAAAGGAATATCTTGACTAGAAGCAATTATCTTTCCCCAGTAATAGCCGTAACCCTCCCCTGTTGATAGGAAAAAATCTTGTTTGGGAAAACTGGCGGTTAATTCTAGACTTACTTCTTTTGATAATAAATCTTTAATTAAAGCCCAATGATACGGAACTTTTTGGATGACTGCGGTACGAATAGATTGGAGATTTATCATGATTTGGTTAAGGTAGATGACTAAACTAAAAACAAAACGTAAATCTGTCTACGATCGCATTTTGCAAACAGCATCAGATTTGTTTTATCGGGAGGGTATTCGCAATGTCGGTATTGACAGAATCATTGCGGAATCTGGTGTAGCAAAAATGTCGCTGTACAATCATTTCAAATCAAAAGATGCTTTGATTGAAGCTTGGTTACGACAAGAGGATGAAAAATGGTGTCGATGGCTAAAAACCACAGTTGAACAACAAACCTCTGAGCCTGCTAAACAACTTTTGGCAATCTTTGATGCTTTAAGAGAATGGTTTGAAAGCCCAGATTTTCGGGGTTGTGCATTTATTAACGCCTCCGTAGAATTAGCTAATCCTGACCATCCTGGGTATCGAGTAGCACTAGAACATCAACACGCGATTTACCACTACATCAAAACTCTCGCGCAAGCCGCAGCCCTGACATCACCAGAACAACTAGCCAGACAATTGCTTTTGCTTGTACAAGGTGCGATCGTAGTTGCCATGATGGAAGGCAGTTGGTCAACCGCATCCCAAGCGAAGAAAGCGGCATTAATTCTCATTCAAACAGCATCAACATCAACTCTGCGCCCCTCTGCGTAAAACTCCGCGCCCCTCCGCGTTTAAAAACTCCCACTCATACAAAATGAGCATCTCTTGGATGAAAAGCCAACTTAATCAAACTGTGATGGTAAACATTCTCTGACACATCATTACGAGGAACTCTAGCCGTTAAAGTTTGTTCTCCCACCTTCACCTTGATGGTATAAGTTCCCACACCCCGCACAATCCGTTCTACCCTGCCTTGAATAGAGACTGATCCTGGCTGTTGCGGAATTGCAGAACGTGTATCGTCAATATGGAACGCATCGCCGGATAGACAACAGGCTGTGATGGGTGCATTGATTTCGCCATAATAAGAAAACTCCATAGTGTTAGCTAACTTAATCAAATAACCACGGTGTTCTGGTTCTATTTGACAAGGGATGACGTTATCCATACCGACAAGTCTGGCGAGTTGTTGGTTAGCTGGACGACGGATAAGCATTTCTAACTTATCGTCTTGGATAATTCCACCGTCAAATAATGCGATCGCGCGATCGGCAAAATTCAAGATATCTGTAAAGTTATGGCTGACTAATATCACCGCAGCCCCTCTAGCTTCCGCCCATTGGCGAATTTTCTCGATGATTTGCGGACGAATCGCCACATCTAAGTAGGCGGAAGGCTCATCTAATAACAGCAATTCTGGATCAGCTACCAACCCACAGGCAATACACACCCGCTTACCTTCGCCACCAGAAAGGGCGCGGGCTTGTCGATGTGCTAAATGTTCACAGCCGAATGTTTCCAGGGCAGTATATACCCTATGCTTAATTTGGTGCTTGGGTACACCGCGAAACTGTAAGACTCTGGCAACATTATTAAATACAGTGTCATCCAACAGTAATGTTTCTTGAAACACCAATGCAGAACGACGACGCAAGGCTGTTTGATTCACTTGACGAGCATCCTGTCCAAATAATTGCATTTCCCCACAATAGGATTGCAACATATTGATGGTTCTTAACAGGGTGCTTTTACCCGCACCATTAGGGCCAACTACAGCGACTAATTCCCCTGGACGCACAGCGAAATTATCAATTGATAGAAGATTTTTGCGGCTTTTACTATCAACGTTCACCTGACGCATATTCAGGATATATTGATTGATTTCCTCCTGATTTTCCTGTGATTTCATAGGAGGGGATTCTAAATTGATAAACGACCTTAACTTATGCAATTTACTCATAACATCTTCTTATCGTGCTGCAAGATAGTCAGCGACACCACAATGCTGTAGGTGATGAACAGGAGAATGTACGCGATCGCCATCGCCACCTCAAAGTTACCTTTTTCTACTTCTGTGACAATAGCTGTAGTTAAAACTCGCGTCTGTCCTTTGATATTTCCCCCCACCATCATCGATGCGCCAACTTCCGAAATGACGCGACCAAAACCCGCAATAATGGCAGCTATCAAGCCTAATCGTGCTTCCTTAATTAATAACCAATGAGCTTGCCAAGGTGTCGCCCCCATTGATAATAATTGCCAACGTAGTTTCGGATTAATACTGAGGATGGCAGCAAAACTAAAACCCGCAACTATCGGGAAAGCAATAATAGTTTGAGCGATAATCATGGCTGTGGTTGTGTACATTAAATCCAAGTCACCCAAAGGGCCAGAACGCCACAAAAATAGACTCACCACCAAGCCAACCACCACAGGCGGTAATCCCATTCCGAAGTTAACGACGCTGTTCAATACAGGTTTCCCGATGAAATCTTCTAAAGCCAACCACAAACCCAAAGGTACACCCAACAACACACTAATAGTTGTCGCCACTCCAGAGACTAGCAATGTCATCGTCATTACCTCGATAACATCGCGATCGCCACTAATTAATAACTCTAGAGCCTTATTCGCTCCATCAATGATTGTATCCACGAGTTTCTTATGAATCGAAAATAAACGTGATGTCCTCTCTAACCTAACCCCCAACCCCTTCCCTACAAGGGGAAGGGGAGTAGAAAATAAAGCCTCTCTCCTTGTAGGGGAGAGGTTTGGAGAGGGGTTTTAAGAATAAGTAATCTAAAACCCATAATCCTTTTCACTCTTACCCCCATCAGCAAAAAACAATGGCTGTCCAAGTTCTTTCCTACCGTGAGCAGCAATTATTCTCTGTCCTTCAGGAGATAAAACAAAATCAATAAAAGCCTTAGCTCCTGCACTATTAACTCTGGGGAATTTCTGCGGATTTACTTGCATTACATGGTACAGATTTAATAATTTCCTGTCTCCTTCTACCAACACCTGCAAAGAATCAAGATTCTTTTTCTGAAATAGATAGGTGGCTCTATCTGCTAATGTATATCCTAGTTTTTGATTAGCAACCTGTAAAGTTCTCGCCATTCCTGAACCTGTTTGTTGATACCAACTACCAGCAGGGTTAATATTAGCTTGTTGCCATAAGTCTTTTTCTAATTTATTCGTCCCTGAATCATCACCTCTTGATACAAATAATGCTTGATTTTTGGCAATTGCATTAAACGCTTGGACAACATTTTTGCTACCTCGAATCTTGGCTTTGTCAGGATTACCCGGCCCTACAATTACAAAGTCATTGTGCATAACTAAACGGCGGTTAGTCACTGCACCACCTTGTAAAACTTTGCGTTCGGCTTTGGGTGAATTGACAAATAGCATGTCAACTTCGCCTTTTTCTGCTAAGGCTAATGCTTGTCCAGTTCCTACGGCAACTTTTTTGAGTCGATAGCCTGTTGTTTTCTCAAATGCTGGAACTAAATCATCAAGTAATCCGCTATCTTCGATGCTAGTTGTCATGGCGACAATGACATTGCGATTTGTAGGAGATTGAGCGTTGGCTTGTGGTGTTAAAAAATTACCAATGTCAGCAGTTACAACTGCTAAACAAGAAGCTAAAGCTGCAATTACGAATCTTCTTTGAACCATATACCCTCTCAGGATTTACACAGATTAAACCAAACGATAATTTTGGTTGATTTTTATAGTTGGTAAATTAAATATGCTTTGAATTTTTTTATAAAAATCTGAGTCTTTTTACTAACTCAGCAAGTATGGAACGCAGATGTAGACGCGCAAGCGGCTTGCCGCAGGCTACGCAGATAATACCTCCGCAGACTAGAAAGGCTATAATTTCCCCTCTACTCATTCAGGTTTTTATCTTTGAGGAACTAAACTTAGTAGTTCTTCAACGGTGAGGCTGCGTTTGGTTTTGACTGATTGATGGCGGACTGCATCTAATACTGATTGAATTTCGGCTTGGCCGAGGGTGATACCGTGTTGTTCCAGGACGCTGAGTAGGAGATGGCGACCGGAATGTTTACCTACTACTAAGCGTCGTTCCCAACCTACGTCTTCTGGTGCGAATGGTTCATAGGTGATGGGGTTTTGCAGTACGCCATGAGCATGAATCCCTGATTCGTGTGCAAAGGTATTTTCACCAACGATCGCTTTCCAAGGAAGTACAGGGAAATTAGTCGCTTTGGAGACTAGTCTTGATACTTCTACGAGTCGTTTGGTATCAATACCTGTGGGTATATCGTAGAGATATTTGAGTCCCATCACTACTTCTTCTAAGGGTGCATTTCCGGCTCGTTCACCTATACCATTGACGGTGGTGTTCACAGATATCGCGCCAGCTTTTACACCGGCTAAGGTGTTCGCTAAGGCCATACCAAAGTCGTCATGTGTGTGCATTTCGATAACAATTGATAGGTGCGATACCAAATGACTAACTTTTTTGTAGGTGGTTGTGGGGTCGAGAATTCCTACGGTATCACAGAAGCGAAACCGAAACGCGCCCCATTCTTGGGCAGATTGGGCAACTTCTAGTAGGAAGGATTCATCGGCTCTGGAAGAGTCTTCGCCACCGACGGAGACAGATAAACCGCGATCGCAGGCAAAATTAATTGCATCCCGTAGTTTATCTAAGACTAACTGTCGTTGTCCTTTGAATTTAGCAGCTATCTGAATATCGGAGACGGGAACAGAAACATGAACTCTATCCAAACCACAATCGATAGATGCTTGGATATCTGACAAATTCGCCCGATTCCAGCCGAGTAGTTTGGCATTTAATCCTAATTTGGCAATCCTTGTAATCGATTCAGCTTCTTCATGTCCCATTGCGGGAATGCCAACTTCTAATTCGTGAACACCGATAGAATCGAGTAGAGAGGCGATCGCAATTTTTTCTTCCACATTAAAGGCTATACCCGCCGCCTGTTCCCCATCTCGCAAGGTTGTATCGTTAATGTGAATAACCACGTTGTTCATAGTAAATAGATAACTAATTGTTTAACTCTAAATAGTTGCGACAACTTCACCAATGTCGCTGATGTCATAGCCGCCTAGAACTTCTAATTGTGATTGCACTAATCGATGTCCCAAGATACTCAAAAATTGCTGTACTGGTGCTTCTTCCAAGTATTCCTTGAGAATCACTAAGTCATACCGCGCTTGATGCAAGGGGATAAATCCCAAACCAAAAGCCGCCGCTACAGAAGCCGTACTCACCCCCGCATCAGCGATACCTGCGGCGATAGATAAGGCTACATCCTGATGGCTATGGACAATATGCTCATATCCTTTAATTGTGTTTGCTGATACTTTTTCCTCTTTGAGTTTGCGTTCTAATAGCATCCGACTACCAGAACCAGGTTCGCGGTTAATGATTGTGGCTTCTAGTTCCACCAAGTCAGATAAGGATTTGATTTCCATTGGATTCCCCGGTGCAACTACTAGTCCCTCTTCCCAAATGCCCAGAGTGATTAAAACTGCACTTCTACCATCCAAAGCTTCTCGCGCAAAAGGAATGTTATGTTCTCCTGTTTGCGGATCGTACAAGTGCATCCCTGCAATGTGGACTTCACCCCGATTTAAACTACGCAAGGCAGCCATACTATTAGCAAAATGATAATGGACGCGTAGCTGGGGATGCCAGCGTTCAGTCGCTCTGGCTAAGAAGGAAATAACTGGTGTACAACCAGCAATGACGACTGTATTTTGTAATTTGTCCAAATCATCAAGCAGCCGCACCTGGACTTTATTCGTATGTGTCTGACTCTCTGCTCTTCCATCAGCAGGAATCATTTCCATCCGAAAAGCTTCCTTGCCCACGAGAGGATAAGCTATCCATTGACCGCCAACCTTTGCTAGACTCACTCTCAGTTGTTGTCCAGTGGGGACTGGTTTAGCCAGAACTGCTTCAATTTCAGGTAAATCATCTTCTAACCAGAATAAGTTTTCGACTTGACAACCCAGTGCTTTAGCTAAACGTAAAGTAATGGCGACAGAAGGCGCATATTGTCCAGATTCCACACCACTAATCGTCTGACGGGTTACGCCAGCTATATTAGCCAAATCTTGCTGGCTCATGCCTAAACGGGTTCTGATAGACTTGATGTTGTTGCAGATATTGATATCTAGCTTCATGAGACTTTATTTACTCCGTGACAAGAAGCTACCACGAGCAAATTGCATCTGCCGAGGTAATAGCACAGCCTTCTACTATATATTTGAGAAGACTGGTGATTGAGTTGAGATGACTGCATACATATTCCATTACTTGCTGGATTGCTATGCTCACAGCAAATAATTTGTCAGTTGAATTGATTGCGAGTTGATTTACAGGTTTTGTCCCCCCTTAACGCAAGTTTAACATACATTTCGCCAAAATAATTGCTAAAGAAAAAACTTTTTATACCTGTATTTTGTGTCAGTAATGTATATGTAGTTACAGAAATTTGTGACTTTTATAGTTTTAACAAGCCAAGACCGTCGAAACGAGTAAAAAAGCACGCAGAATTGTTGGGCTGCACTGCTATATAACACTGACTGAATAGGCACGAACTGCTGAATCTACTGTCGCAATTATCAGACCATTTTGTAAGGCTTGACAGATAAGCATTCTGTCAAATGGATCACGATGTAATAATGGTAATTTAGCCAGTTGAATCACACTATTTTCATCCAGAGCAAGACTGGCAATCTGATGAAGATCGCGCTGTTTGGGTAAATAAGTTTCCGGCTGCTCCGGCAGAGGTAGCTTACCCAACTGGTACTTAACAATTGCTTCCCAAATTGAAACTGAACTCAGATAGACATCATTGTCTGGATCACGAATCGCATCCCGAACATCTGTTGACAACTGAGTATCGCCACTAATGAACCATAAAAAGATGTGCGTATCCAGCAGAATCCTCATTTGCCCTCAAATGTACTGAGAATATCTTCTGGCAAAGGAGCATCGAAATCATCTGGAACAGTAAACTCACCTGAACACAAACCAAATGGTCGCAATTGCTTATTACTGGCGATAGGTCTAAGTTCAGCGATCGCTTTATCTGCTTGAACAATTACAATTGTTTCACCTGCCTCCACTTGACGCAGATACTTGGAAGGATTGCGCTGAATTTCATCAACTGTCACGCTTAACATAAAAAGCCTCAGTATAAGCTCAAGGGATAATAATCTACCTGATTCAATTGTAAATGATGAATAATTCCTAGTGTTCTAAATACTGTGATACTAAAAATTGCAGTTCTAACCAGAGAATGGGGTCTTTTTGTTTTAATGTAGAACAGCGATCGCGGATAATGCGTGTAGCATCCATACAAATTGCATTGGCTATTCCCATATCCTCAGCGACACTTCTGAAAGTTTCTGCAAAACCAGTAACCGTAGCAAAAACCTGATGAGGAGCAAAAATCACAAAATATTGTAGAAGTTTTTGCGGTTTTCCCCAATAAGAGTTCACAAGTTCGACATGGCAATATGGCAAAAAAGCACTCAGTTCAGGACAGCGTTCTTTCACTACAGTAGTAAATTTCTCAACTAAGGTTTCTTCTGTCAGCATCATCAAAATGCTCCTTGATTTAGAATATGTGGGTGTGGGGGTTTAGCGGTATAAGGGTGTAGGGGGAACATTTATACGCTCAAAACTCCAGAATTGACCAACAGTTCTTCTAGCTGTTCATCAGATAAAGGTTTGGGAATAACAAAATTTGTGTTTTGGTCAATGGCTTTGGCTAAGTTACGGTAATGCTGTGCTTGTTCGCAATGAGGTGCATACTCAATCACCGTCTGACTATAAAATTCCGCTTGCTGTACAATTTTGTCTCTGGGAATAAAGGCAATCATTTGAGTTCCTAATTCTTCCGCAAAAGCCTTAACTAAATCATCTTCTTGCTCAATATTGCGAGAGTTGCAAATTAAGCCTCCCAGCCGCACACCGCCAATAACCGTATATTTGTGAATCCCTCGACAGATGTTGTTAGTGGTGTACATAGCCATAATTTCGCCAGAAGTAACGATATAAACTTCTTGCGCCTTTCTTTCCCGCATCGGCATTACAAAGCCACCGCACACCACACTACCCAAACCATCATAAAAAGTGTAATCAAGTTGGAGTTTTTCATCATAAGCACCAAGTTGTTCTAACAAGCCAATGGATGTAATTACACCCCTACCTGTACATCCCACACCAGGTTCAGGGCCGCCCGATTCCACACAAAATGTCTTACCCCAGCCTTCTTTGCATAAATCTTCTAAATGCAAATCGTCTGATTCTTGACGTAAGGTATCTAAAACAATCTTGGGGTGCAGTCCTCCTAACAACAACCTGGTAGAATCAGCCTTGGAGTCACATCCAACCACCATCACCTTACGCTCTATTTCCACTAAACCAGCTACCATATTTTGGGTAGTTGTAGATTTACCAATGCCCCCTTTACCGTAAATAGCAATCTTCCGCATGACGTTCACCAATAGAAAGAATTTACCTCACGCCAAGGCGCAAAGGCGCAAAGGCGCAAAGGTTAAGATAACTCTGCGTACCTCTGCGCTTACCTTAGCGTCCCTCCGCGTTTCTACTCCCCATAATGAGGGCTAACAACCTTACCTCTAAATACTCGGTAAAGATAAATGTTGTAGAACAGTAGAATCGGCACAAAAAAGCCGATGAAAGCAATCATGAAGGCTTGGGAACTCAAAGAGGAAGAAGCCTGATAGATTGTGATTTGGAAAGGAATGATGTAGGGAAATACTACGAAAGCTAACGCCAGAATAGTGATCAAGAAAAGTACAATTGTCCAGATAAAGGGCTTGATTTCTTGACGGCGGTTGATACTATTCATCAGTAGTCCGGCTGCAACGGTCGCTAAGACAGGAATAGCAGCAAATATCACTACTTCTGGTTGATGGAATAGCCTTTCTTTGACTTGTTCGTAAAACATTGGTGTCGCAATTGTCAGCACTAATGCACCCAAGTATGTGGTGAAGGCACTAAATTTGGCGGTGATGTAGTGATATCGTTTGAGTTCACCTTCTGTTTTGGTAATCAAATAAGTTGAGCCAATCAATACATAGCCTTGAACAACTGTTATCGCTACTAATATTGATGGTAAATTCAACCAATCCCAAGTCCCACCAATAAAGTTTCCGGCTGCATCTACTTTAATTCCCGCAATCACGCCACCTAATACTAATCCTTGGGAAAAAGCTACTAACAAACTACCGCCACCAAAACCAATGTTCCAAAAGGTTTTGTCTAAGGAGTGTTCCCGAAATTCAAAGGCGACGGCGCGGAAGATAAACCCAATCACCATCAGGGTAATCGGAATGTAGAGGGCATTAACGATAGTAGCGTAAGCCAGGGGGAAAGCTCCATACAACAAACCTCCCGTACATACTAGCCAAGTTTCATTGGCATCCCAAACGGTGCTGAGAGTATTGATAATGATTCCCCGTCGTGCTTCGTTAGCAGCAGTTAGGGTCAAAATGCCTACGCCTAAATCAAAGCCATCGGTAATTAAGTACAAGGTGAGGAACAGGGCAACAAGTCCAAACCAGAGCAATGGTAGAGTGGTGCTTACGGATTCCATGAGAGTTGTGATAATTGGGTATTAGTTGTGTACGCTTTCTGTGATTTGTCCTATGTCGCTGTGCTGTCCATCTTGATTGGGTAAGGGTAGTCCGAAATTCGGCCCTTGGAGAACTATCCGACGACCAAAATATAAGGCGCAGGCGAACAATAATAGGTAAATACTGGTGTAACCCAAGAGTGAAACTAAGACGTTGCTGGCTGGGACATTAGAAACAGCATCGGCTGTGCGAATTTGTCCATACACAATCCAAGGTTGTCTACCAACTTCTCGTACCATCCAACCAGATTCCACGGCGACATAACCCAAGGGTGCAGCTAATATCCACGCCCGCATTAACCAAGTTTGTTTGGTAATATTTTCCGCACTCAGCTTACCGCGCAACCATTGGACAACGCTGACACCCATCAAACCCAGGAAAAAGAAGGCAATACCTACCATGATGCGGAAGGTATAGAATATCAGGGAAACTGCGTGGGGTCTGTCTTCTGGTTTCCACTCATTTAAACCCAGTACAGGTTCGGAAAGTGTGGGCTTCATTTCCAAAACCATACCTAAACCATTAGGAACACTGAGTGACCAATTATTCTTGTTCTCTTTATCGTTAGGTGCAACTAAAACATTCCAAGGTGCTGCTTCGCCTGCGGGTACAGTGTCCCATAAAGCCTCGATCGCAGCTAATTTACTGGGTTGGTTGTGGTATACTTCCTCACCACTGAAGTGACCAATGACAATTTGTAGGGGTGTGACGAGAATAGCTAAGGCGATCGCAATCTTGAAAGACTTGCTAAAAAACTCTTGATAACGCTGTTTGAGAATGTACCAAGCACTAATCCCACCAATCACAAACAAAGCGGTTTCGAGAATCGCCAAGATCATGTGAAACCAACTATTCAAAGCTGCGGGGTTAAAAATGGCTTCTAGATAACTGTGAACCAGAAATTTACCATTCACCATTTCCCCACCGGCTGGTGTTTGCATCCAAGAGTTAGCAACAATAATCCAGAAAGATGAGAGACTAGCACCAACCGCTACACATAAGGTTGCGAAGAGGTGCATCAGTGGTGGTATTTTATTCCAGCCATAAATCATAATCCCTAAAAAAGCAGCTTCTAGCATAAAGGCCATCGTACCTTCAAAGCCTAAAATACTACCTAAAAAATCACCCACAGCCAGAGAAAATGGGGCCCAGTTTGCACCAAATTCAAATTCAATAGCTACACCAGAAGCCACACCAAGACCAAAATTGAGAATGTAGAGTTTTGACCAAAAACGTGCATGGTAATAAAAAGTAGGATTTTTGGTTTTTAGCCATAAAATCTCGACAACAAACAAATACCAAGACATCCCAATTGTGAGGATAGGCCAAAACATATGAAAGATGCTGGTGACTGCAAATTGAAGACGCGACAGCATCACTGTATCTGAAAGAAAATTCATCGTGTGTTCTCCAATATTCTCTCCATGAGCCGGTTGTGATCAATCCAAATCTTGAATCCGTCAAACACCACGAGATTTACGCACATTATTTGAGATGAAGGGATGATTATTCAAGAGTAATATCCAAAGCTAATCAGGCAACTTTTACGAAAAAACCATCTCCTGATTTTGAACTTCAACTCTTTCAATCTGAACGTAAATATTAATCTTACACTAGATAATTTTTGTTGCTTTTTCTGTATTTAGTGTCACCAAATATGCTAAATATCATAATTTTTAAGTGAATAAATCTCTAATAAATCCCTCTATAAACCTGCTCTATTACTCAGAAATCAACATTTAATTAATGAGTAGTAAACTTCGACTATTCGTCTTATTAAATTATCAATATTTTTCATATAATAATAGTGCCTTCTAAGATGCTTCTTCGACACTTTGTCTTTTGACAATAGCACTCTCATACAGTATTTAATATATTAGTTATCTCGTTTATTCTCTGTGCCTCCCTTCGGGTTTGCAGTTCCTTCAAGTCGGCAAAGCCGCCCAATGGACTGCTCACTGTGCCTCTGCGTGAGACTTTTAGACCCTATATTCAATGACAATGAGTCGTGTGAAAAATTGTAGGTTGGTTTGACGTAAAGAAACCCAACACCAACATCTATGTTGATTTTCCAAAATTTATGTTGGGTTTTGCTGTGCTGAACTCAACCTACATCTTTCGGTGCGTTATGACTTACGCTTAACACACCCTACATATAAGACAATTGAAAATTGACTGAAAACCCTAATTAACCTTCATCACCATCAACAATTTCTTGCTTGATGAAGCGGATTTTTGTAGCTAATTCCTTGCGTGTAGAAGCTTTGAGTAAATAGCGCAAGAAAAACCATGTCACCGAAACCATGCCAATGAACTCAAAACTTAAATTGACCACAGGAATATCATTAACAGTGTATAGTAAAACCATGAGTAGTTTTACCGCAAATAGCATTACCAAAATTAAGCTAATGCCAATAATGATGCGCTTATATTCTACAGAGAAATTACCCAGATATTGAGAGGATTTAGCTAAAAATCCCCAAATATTCTTCCCAACTTCCATCCATTGAATAACCTGCTCATTATTTGGTAATACCTGAGCTTCAACCTGAGCAACTTCCGATTCTAATATCACTTCATCGGAAGTTAAATCAATGCGCCTTAATTGTTCTAGTCTGCTTTCCATAATGTTCCTATTGTCGGTAGTGGCAACGTTGTTAATTTCTAAATTCAGGTATTGTCTATCTGGTGTAGAAAGATATGACATATCAGTGACATAAGCTTTGGCATCTACACAATTACTGTTATCACTAGATATTGCCAAAATAGTCTGTTCATCAATGTGTTCTTTGGATTGACTGACTCCGGTAAATCCGGGACATTCTACACAATAGATGTATACGTGCTTCTCCCTTTCTGGAATTGTTTCGTCGCACCTTAATAGTTTTAGAGGCATTCCTTTATTCTCCTTGGCTAGTTTTTAATTTAAAAAATAGGTAAGGATAATTAAACGCAGATGAACACAGATAGACGCAGATAATTTTGTCCGTTATTAGGGTAGAAAATGCCATAAAGGACTAAAGTCCTGACTACAAGCTTGAATTAGCAATGTTGTAAACATAGATCAGAACAAAGTCGAAAAAGGTTGGGTTGCGCGCGTTCAACCCAACTTACTTTTCAGCCTCATTGAAAGTCGTTGAAATTCAATTCACTGTCTCAACTATTTAAATAATAATGTTCTCGTTGATTAGTGATAGTAACTAGAATGACAATTATAAAAATAAATTCGAGAATTTTATAATATATTTTATGTATTTTTAAACAAAAAAATATTCTGTCTATTAATCATTTTTATGGATGCGCGTAGACAGAATATGTAAATATGAGTGTTGTTATATTCTATATATATTATTGACTTTGATATTACCTATTATTTTTATTTTGTAGTTTTTTAGTTGGTTTTGATTGAAGCGATCGCCTGTAATTTCCACTCAGACTTCTGAGCAGTTCTCGCAGAACCTCTGTTTTGGTACGTTGAGACTTTTGGCATAGTTCTTCCAACAATTCTATTTCTTCTGGCGAAGCCTGAAATGTAATCCAGCCTTGTTCTTTCCTTGGCATATATTATTACCAAACTGTTGATTGTGTTACATCGGTCACATTTGACCTTATAAACTTTAGGCAAACAAATGCCTTACTAAGATATGTCTACCTTTTGAGGAATTAATCCATGACAAGTGCGATCGCAGTGGTTGATAAAATTGCAGTTGTCTGTTTTACTAGCTTCTGTTGGCTTGTATAAGGCTTTTGCTCCTTATTTAAAATCACCCTTCTGTAAAACGAGTGTTAATCTGTGGCGATCTCTTCCCCGGAACTAAAGCATCATCATAAGTCATTGCAGGCAATGTATATGTGTTACGCAATTATTTTAGCACAATGTTAGGTTAACTTGCATAATTCCGATTTTAATAAGTATTTCTACTAAAAAAATAGTTTTTCGTGATGAAATTCAAAAAAAGGCAAGTAATATGGCAATATGTATGATATACTTGCACTAGAAAGGATAAAAATAGCGAAAGCGTAACAGGTCTTCCAACAATACCGGAATGCGTTAGAAGACTTGGCTGTTTCTATCTGAGTGATTTTTTAGCTATTTCACATGGTATTGAAAAGTTTTTTTCGCTATGTTCAACTATTAGCTTGATAACTTTTCGCTCAATATAAAAGCTTGCTGGTTAGGGTGCATTTATCTTGGGTAAAGGGCAATTACCCTTTCCCACTTTCTCTAATTTCTAGAATTTTAGAGAACTTAATTTAGGGAACACCAGAAAATCAATTATCCGAAATTGACGCTTTAGTAAGGTGCGTCAGTATAAATAATTCTTGGGTATGGTTAAGTTTTCTCCCACTGACGCACTCTACATCTTTAACGGTAAATTGCTAGAAAATATAGGTTGTCTTGTGATAGGGACTGTATTGAATTATTTATCTTAACTAACATGAGAAATACTCAGGAAGAAATCAACAAACTACTCAACGAAATAGCCTGCGAATATAACGTCAAGAAATTGCAGAGCAAGCCCAATAAAACTACTTGTAAAAAACCACCAAAACCAGGTGCAGCGCAGGGAAATTGTCCTTTTGAGGGGGCGATGGTGGCTCTTGGTCCAATTACTGATGCAGTGCATTTAGTACATGGCCCTGTTGGTTGCACGCGCAATCCTTGGGGTAGTCGGGGTAGTCTTTCTTCTAGCTCTGAACTCTACCAAATGGGTTTCTCTACTGATTTGAGTGAGAATGAAATCATTTTTGGCGGTGAAAAGAAGCTAGAAAAATCTATTTTACATATTGCTCAACGTTATAATCCGGCTGCTATTTTTGTCTATTCTACTTGTGTCACGGCTTTGATTGGTGACGATATCGAAAGTGTTTGTAAAAAAGCTACAAATCAAGTCGGGATTCCGGTTGTTTATATCAACGCACCTGGATTTCTTGGGAGTAAAAATTTAGGCAATCGTATTGCCGGGGAAGCTTTATTAGATTATGTAGTGGGAACAGCCGAACCAGAATTTACTACGCCATTTGATATCAATATTATTGGTGATTATAATGTTGCTGGGGAAATCTGGAATATTTTACCACTGTTGCAGAAATTAGGTATTCGCGTTCTTTCCAAAATTACCGGTGATGCACGTTATCAAGAAATTTGCTATGCTCACCGCGCGAAATTAAATGTGGTAATTTGCTCGAATGTGTCACTAAAAATGGCACAAACAATGCAGGAGCGTTACGGCATTCCTTATATTGAAGAGTCTTTCTTTGGCATAGAGAACATGAATAGTTGTTTGCGAAATATTGCAGCAGCATTCGGTGATCAATACTTACAAGAAAGAACGGAATGGTTAATTGCGGAGGAAACCGCAGCTTTAGATATTGCCCTTGCTCCTTATCGTTCTCAGTTACAAGGAAAACGTATTGTCCTTTATAGTGGAGGTGTGAAAAGTTGGTCAGTAATTTTAGCAGCAAAAGACTTGGGTATGAAGGTTGTTGCTACTAGTGATAGGAAGAATACTCAAGATGAAAAAGTTAAAATTAAGGAATTACTTGGTCAAGATGGCATGGTTTTGGCTAAGGGTGGCCCCAAGGCTTTATTACAAGTAATAGAAGATATGAATGCGGATATTTTAGTTGCTGGTGCTAGTAATCAATACACAGCAATTAAAGCACGTATTCCTTTTTTAGATATTAATCATGAGCGTCATCATGCTTACGCTGGTTATGCGGGAATGGTGGAAATGGCGCGGGAATTTTATGAAGCCTTGTATAGTCCTGTGTGGAAACAAGTTAGGCAACCTGCTCCTTGGGAGTAGGAAAAATTAAGGGTGTAGGGGAATGGGATGAAAAACAATCACTTTTTTTACGGAGTAAATCAATGAAAGTAGCTTTTACGACTAGCGACGGAACTCATATTGACACTCATTTCGGTGTAGCCAAGGAAATTGATGTTTATGAGGTAACTAAGGATGGATTTAATTTTGTGGAAACTTTAACCTTTGAAGGTGACTTAGAAGAAGCTACCCATGAGGATAAAATTACACCAAAAATGGAGGCAATTCTTGACTGTAAAATTGTCTATGTTAAAGCTATTGGTAAGCCGGTAGGTAATAAGTTAATTAAGCAGGGTATAACTCTTGTGAGAGCGCAGGAATATGATAAGATTCCTGATATTTTGCACGTATTAGTACAGAGTCTCAACGGTGATGCACCACCTCTTCTACGTAAGGCTCTATCTGAGGAAAATAAGGAATTGGTATATGCTTATGATGAGGAGTAATTCAAGTTTTTAATTATTTAAGCGATACTAAACTTTAGTATCGCTTTGTTTTTGGTTGGAAGGTTGTTAAACGCGGAGATAAACGCAGAGGGGTGCGGAGATCATGAGATTCTTCTTCCCCTGCTTTCCAAAGCGATAGTATATTTTTTAGTCGCAAATCTCTTAACGGGTTAGGAGGAGGTTGGCGATCGCAAATAGAGTTTGCATTGTTCCTTGGTAGCCAACTTTTGTTAACATGGCGTTACCTACGCGATGACCTACGGTCGGTCGAAGACCATCGCAAATAGGAATCCCTTGGCGATAAAGGGGGATTTGTAAGCGTTGAGAGATGGTGTCTGCATGAGAATTGGCAATTAATAAGTCAGCACCTGTGGCTAATTGCTCAAAGTCTTCTAAATCACCGATGTTCACACAAGGAATTGCTAGTTTTTCTAAGACGGGGGAACTTTGCAGCGTTCCGCATACTCTCACCTAACGCGATGGTGAAAACAGAATCGGCGATCGCCCTCAGTTGCGTTACGGTTGTTCCACTGCTTGTAATATGGCTAGATGTGTGAGCCACATGACTATCTAGTAAAGCAGAAAGATCAGGAATGGCGATGCCTTCGGCGGGCTACGCCTACGCTTCCAACCCAAAAGCAGCGATAATCTCTTTAACCTCTTCTATATCCCCTGGTGTAAACGTAGAACTCGCCAACAAAGTAACTTGTTGTGAACATTTTAAAAATAAAAAAATTAGGGAATAGGAAGCAGGAATTCCCAATTCCCTATGTAACAAAAAACCAACGTAGCAGAGAAGGAGAAAAAATAAGATAATTTACTAATTCAACATTAAAAAAGCGAAAAGAAAAAAGATGTGGTAAAGACGAGAAGTGTAAAAAACAAAGAGTTGATTTCAGCTATAAGAGTACCTCCAGATTTTGATGAATTTGGTCTTTAAGGGTGGATAGAAATAATCCACCCCATAGTTTATTTAGACGCTAATAATGAACAATAGCTCTATTTATTGTTACGGGAAACAACTTCAACGTTGCCTTTCTGCACAGCTTCCAGTGCTTGAGCTTTGAGTTCTTCTTGCTTCTTGAGAGCTTCTTCTTCAGCTTTGCTCATACCGACCAATTTTTCCTTGTCTTCGTCGCTTTCAAGGATACCGAACTCAATCAACAATGCTTCTAACTCATCCATTTCGATGGGTGTAGGAACAGCCATATTTTGATTGTTGATAATCTTGTCGGCTAATGTGCGGTATTCATTAGCTTGATTGCTATCAGGTGCGTATTCGTTCACAGTCATCCGGCGTAACTCTGCGTGCTGCACGATGTTGTCGCGGGGAACGAAGTGAATCATCTGGGTACTTAATCGGTTTGCGAGTGTGGTAATCAGTTCGTCTTCCCGGTCAGTTTTACGGCTGTTACAAATTAGACCACCCAGGCGTACACCGCCGGAGTGAGCATATTTCAAAATACCGCGAGCGATGTTGTTTGCAGCGTACATCGCCATCATTTCACCGGAAGTAACGATGTAGATTTCTTGCGCTTTCCCTTCCCGAATTGGCATGGCGAAACCACCGCATACAACGTCACCTAATACGTCGTAAGATACGAAATCTACGTCTTGATATGCACCGTTTTCTTCGAGGAAGTTAATAGCGGTGATAATACCACGACCAGCGCAACCTACACCGGGTTCTGGACCACCAGATTCTACGCATTTGATATCGCGGAAGCCTTTGAGTACTACTTCATCAAGTTCTAAGTCTTCCACTGCACCGCGTTCAGCAGCTAAGTGAAGTACGGTAGTTTGTGCTTTGGTGTGGAGAATCAAGCGGGTAGAGTCTGCTTTGGGGTCACATCCGACAATCAGAATACGTTGTCCCACTTCTGCCATTGCTGCGAGGGTATTTTGGGAAGTGGTGGATTTACCGATACCGCCTTTACCGTAAAAAGCTATCTGTCTAATGTTTTCGTCGGACATGATGATTTAGTCTCCTAGTAATGGTGTAATTTTGGTATGTCTGTCATCTGAAGCGTTCAGACTGTTAAGTTACAGTCGTGACTTGTTGTAGAACGTCTTTGGAGGTGCGCGTTCTACAACACAAGGTGTGTAAATCCAAAACATATTCCTGTGTTAGTACAAGTATTTAGTCAAGCGATGTCTGAAGAGCAACCGCTTTGGGTGTAGAGAGGGGTGTAGGGATGTAGGGGTTTAGGGGATAATTTTCCCAGTCCCCAATCCCCAGTCCCCAATCCCCAGTCCCCAATCTAAACCGTTGCTACAACTTCCCCAATTTTTGTAATGTCATAGCCACCGAGGACTTCTAGTTGCGAGTGAACCATGCGATGTCCCAAGGTACTCAACAATTGTTGTATAGGTGCTTCTTCTAAATATTCCTTCAGAATCACTAAATCATATCTTGATTGATGCAGAGGTACAAATCCTAAGCCAAAGGTAGCAGCGACGGATGCTGTACTAATACCTGCATCCACAAACCCTAGTGCGACGGCTTGGGCAACATCTTGATGGCTAGTGGCAATCTGCTCAAATCCTTTGACTGCTGCAAATGGTATGTGTTCTTGTTGCAGTTTTTGCTCTAAAAGCATTCGACTACCAGCACCAACTTCACGATTGACGATGGTTGCTTGTGCTTCTACTACATCGTTTAGTGTTTTAAAACCCTTGGGATTACCCGATGGGACTATCAGCCCTTCTTCCCATAAACCTAGAGTTACTAAAACAGCTTCCCTTCCTGCTAAGATTTCACGGGCAAACGGCACGTTATGTTCGTCAGTTTTGGGATCATATAGGTGCATCCCAGCAATGTGCGCTTCACCTCTGCATAGACTTTGCAGGGCATCTATGCTGTTGGCAAAGGTAAAATGTACTCGCAGTTGTGGATGCCAGCGTTCGGTAGCTCTTGCCCAGAGTGCAATTACAGGCGAGCAACCTGCAATCACTACTGTGTTATGCAGTGCGGCTAAGTTATCATCTAACAGCCTCACTTGCACTTTACCGCTTCCTGTTTGGCTCACTCCTTCCCCATCTGCCGGAATCATATCTTGGCGAAAGGCATCTTTACCCAATAGGGGATAAGCGACCCATTGTCCGCCAACCCTTGCTAAACTCAGGCGTATGGACTGATCTGCGGGTATGGGTTTTGTGAGGACTGCTTCAATTGTAGGTAAGTCTTGGTCTAGCCAGAATAGATCCTCAACTTGACAACCAAGTGCTTTAGCTATGCGTAGTGCGATCGCCACTGAGGGGGCATATTGTCCCGATTCCACACCACTAATGGTCTGACGAGTTACACTAGCAATGTTAGCCAAATCTTGCTGGCTCATCCCTAAGCGCGTTCTGATTGCTTTCAAGTTATTAAGGAGGCCACTATCCTGCTTCATTGGCTTTTTATTTCTACTGTACTTTACGCAAAGCCGTGGCGGATTTACTTCTTTGACTTAGACAATAGTCGTGGGTTTGAGTTTACCCAATACTTTTGCTTTTTTGATTCCCTATAAGTAAAGCATAGCATACAAATCGCTAGTTTACTTGCGAGAGATAAAAATTTTTGACAAAATTTGCAGAAAGTTATCCAAACTCTTGTTTAGTAGGGGCTTTAGCCGGACGAATCAATTCAAAATCCAAAATAAAGACTCCAACCACATGGGGATTAGAGTTTTGTCAGTGGTCAGTGGTCAGTGGTTAGTGGCAAAGAGTTTATACCAGGAGTGCTTTGGTGTGTTTGGCAATGGATATGTATATCCTTTAATAATGCACTTGTTATTTGGTGCGATCGCTGGCATTATTGGCTCTGGTCTAATTATTGTGGACTAAAAAATATAAGCTTGGGGTGTAGATGGAACCTGAGTCTGTGCTTTTACAGATTCGTGAACAATAAATAATGCACTACTGGTAATTAAACCAAACAATGAAAACGTCTTTAAAACAATTCCTCACACACACAAAGTTTGTAGTAAGCACTTTAGTGCTTAGAAATTTAGGAATAAAGTCCTTACTACCAACAGATTCAACTGCAAAAATTAATTAAATTGGCGGCGGCTTCTCCGCAATTTTCTAGTCATTAAACCTGATGCAATCAGCAGCGATAAACCTGATATTGTGGGTTCTGGGACTTGAGTAATTACTAATGAGAGGTTATCAGCATAAGAGTCGTTGACTCGACCTCCTGTATGATTGGCATTTAGAACTACATTAATTTGACGTGTTCCGGCAGGAACAAAACCATTAGTTCCTCGCAAAAATAACCCTGTAACGTTATTTCTTTCGGCTGCATTTGGCGCAGAAATATTAGCAATTCCTAGAGATTGGTTTGTCTGCCCAAGGAAAGTAATATTGAGTGTTGCAATATCGTCATCATCATCATATCCACCTAACCAACCACTCAAATCAAAAACTGCTTTACCTGCATCAATTACTGAAGCAATACTATTGACATCAATAGATTGGGAAGCACTAGATGAGGCTCTACTAGCACCACCAAAAAAGAGATTTTTACCTCTGTCATCTGGGCCAGGAACATTAACATCTGGTAGGTTAACTCTCACGACATTACCAAGGCCATTAGTAAATTCAAAGCCTGTTGCTCCATATTCCAACACACTAAAATTACCAGTTGTAGTCCAACCTGGAATCAAGGGAATGTCAGCACCGACTGCATTACCTATGGAGTCTCCTAATCCTTGCTCTGCATCACCATTGATAATTAAATTTTGACCTAGTGTGGCAGCATGAGTAGGTTGAGCCAGTAAAAAACTAGATGCTAATCCGGCTATTAAAGAAAGACTAATTTTGTTCATGTTTTGTGAGATTTTTTTCAAGATAATTTGATTCACAGTCGCGTCTTTGTGAAATTGATAGTTTCTCTATACAAGCGATAGTTAAACTTTGGTAGTTGCTGTTGATTTTCTGCTATGAGATAACTTTTTCTGAACAGCAAAAGCCACACTTAAGGCTAATAAAGTTCCATACGCACCTTGATGTTCAGGAATAGAAGTTGAAGGAGTGCCAAATCCATATTTTGCTAGGATGGCTTGCCCTTTTGATGAGAGGATATATGCAGCTAATTTCTCTCCGTCGGGATCTGCATTTTTAATTACAGTCAAACCATAATCAGCCTTTGTGGCTAAATAATTCGGTAACTCTACTATTTGTAAATCTTTACCTGCTTCTAGTTCTTGAGCAGTTTTACCACTGGTGTAATAAGCTAAAAAGATATCTGCAAGGGGATTGGTTTTGAGGAAATAGACGAGATTATTTTCTCCGGTGGGAACTGAGGGTGCAGAGGGATTCCCACCTACTAATTGCAAGGCTTTAGTTTTGAGAGTTTGCGAACTACCTGGTTTAATGGCATCAGCTTTATCAAATATCTGCCAGGCGTAGTCTCCAGAAGGGTCAGCTAATGGTGTTGATGTGCCTACCTTGATGATTGGATCGAGTAAGAATTCTAAGATATTATCTGATGTGACACCAGTTAACCCTGGTCTGACAATAGCAACCATACGATTGCTAGTAAAATTCTGTCCAGAATTACTCAAACCTTTTTGAAATAGTTGTTGGGGATTTCCTAAATCAGCACTGGCAAAGACATCTGCGGTTTTTACATTGCTAGATAATTCATCCTCTATTTTGACTCTTGTTAAACCTGAAGGGCCAAAATAAGTCTCTACAGTGATGCCATAATCTGCTGTAAAAGCTTGTGCTACTTCCGTCAGGCTATTCCGCAAACTACCAGCACCATATAAAGTGACGGCAGATACTGGGGTTGGTAATGTAACATTGACAGCAAAGGCCATCAATGAAAAGGCACAAAACTGCTTTTTCATGGTTGGTATATAATCACGCAATATTCATAACTACTGCTTGATTATCTGGTGAATTACACTCAAGTAGTAATTAATTAGAGATTGAAAGCCTCATCTGGAAAGGAACACTGGTCATTTAACAGACAACAATACATTACCAACGTAATTGGTAAAAATCAATCCATTAAGTCAGGGAATAGCAACAATTGAGCGATCGCCTCAAAAATATCTCTCTATAAAAATTAGTAGCAAAAAGTACTTTTTACAGTTAATAATGTATATTAACTTATTTTATACCAACTAGATTGGTAGCAAGTTGTTCAGGTGTGAGGCAAATGTTTAACATCGTATGTAAGTCTTTGTTTATAGCTCCCGTACTGCTGGGAGTGAATGTGTTAATGGCTCAAGTTGTATCAGCATCTCCGGTAGCAGGAGACGTTGAAACACAACAAGAAGCGGATGATAACTCATCAATCACTCAGGTGACATCTGTTTCGCAACTATCTGATGTGCAACCGACAGACTGGGCTTTTCAAGCTTTACAATCTTTAGTTGAGCGTTATGGTTGTATTGCTGGATATCCCGACAGCAGCTTTCGGGGTAATCGCGCCATAACTCGCTATGAGTTTGCTGCTGGTTTGAATGCTTGCTTGAATCGGATTAACGAACTGATTGGGACAAGTACGGCGGATTTAGTCACAAAAGAAGATTTAGCCACACTACAAAGACTGCAAGAAGAGTTTGCCGAAGGACTAGCAGAACTGCGGGGAAGGGTAGATGGACTAGAAGGGCGTACAGCCATCTTAGAAAGTCAACAATTTTCTACCACTACCAAGTTGAATGCAGAGGTAATTCTTACTGTTGGTAGTGTGTTTGGTGGAGATAGAGCGTTAAACTCTGACCAATGGCGAACCATAAATGCACAGCCTGCTGGTACTGCACGGGAGAATGCTAAAAATAGTGCCTATGGAGCCGCAGGAAGGAATCTGCAAGATAATGCTATTTTAAGCGATCGCGTCCGCTTGAATTTAGTCTCTAGTTTCACTGGCAAAGACCGCTTGTTTGCTCGGCTAGAAGCAAACAACACTACCGCATTTAATGCTCCAGTGACAGGCACTAATATGAGTCGTCTGGGGTGGGATGCAACTGGTAACTTAGATAACAGTGTTCAATTAGGCAAGCTATTTTACCGCTTTCCTGTAGGTGATAAACTCAACATCATTATTGATGCCATTGGTGGAGAATTTTACGATAACTTCAATACGATCAATCCCCTGTTAGCATCAGCTCCTACCGGTGCAGTATCCCGTTTTGGTCGCTTCTCGCCTATTTACCGAGCGAGTAACACTGGTTCTGCTAGCAATACCGGTTCAGGAATTAGCGCCATATTTCAATTGAGTAATGCTGTGACTTTCTCGGCGGGATATCTAGCCAGACGAGGCAGTGAGCCGACACCCGGTAGAGGTTTATTTGATGGTAGTTATGGAGCCTTGGCGCAGTTAGAATTTCAACCAAACACAAACTTAACCCTGGGTTTGAGCTATGCTCACTCCTACTTTAGTGGTGAAGCCGGGGATGTTACCGTTTCCGGCGCTTATGGTAGTGCTTTCGCTAATACCCCGTTTGGTTCTGCGGTGTCTACTTCCGCCAATTATTATGGTTTACAAACGAGTTACCGTTTCAATCCCCAGTTTATAGTCTCTGGATGGGTCGGATATACCCAAGCTATAGCCGAAGCCAGTTCCGGTACTACAGTCAACCGTGGTGATCAAGCAGATATTTGGAACTGGGCAGTAACTTTAGCTTTCCCCGATTTGGGGAAAAAGGGGAATTTGGGTGGTTTAATTTTTGGACAACCGCCAAGAGTTACCAGTAATGACTTTGGCCCCGCTAATTTGACTGCTACCAGCGCTCGGCGTGAAGATACAGATACATCTTTCCATGTGGAGGCTTTGTATCGCTACCAACTGAACAATAATATCTCGATTACACCAGGGTTAATTGTCATATTTAACCCAGAAAATAACAGCAACAACGATACTATCTATACCGGTGTTGTTCGCACTACGTTTAGATTTTAGGAACTGGCTAGCAACTTAGTGTTGAGTATTGATACCAATTCTCTATGAAGTTGCGCCAGATAAATGATGTAGAGACGTTTCATGCAACGTCTCTACAGTAAAGAATAAAGTGCATCTATGGCTACGTCAGGCAAGCTACATCAAGAAACGGTATGAGCGAATAAAAATTACTCAACACTTTTTATTTATTTGAATAGCAATCCAGAATTGGTCGTAAATTCAAGGGTTCAACACCCCTCTCTTACAAGGTTCTGTGACGCTCTCTACGAGACGCTAAAAGCGAACGCAGACTCGCTACCGCTACGCTAACGCCGGAAACTGACGCACCCTGCGGGATCTTGCTACAGACTTTGCGCTAAGTCTACACGTAGTGTCAGTTAAGTTGGGATTTAAATCACCAACTCCAACCGTCTTTAATTTTGAATTTTGTAGCTTTAGCTTCCCGTAGGGTATTTTGAATTTTGAATTGTTAATAATGATTGTATTTTGAGTTTTGAATTATTAGCGGTAGAATATGCAAGTTAAATTTACTCCAATAAATAACAATATTATTCATGGAGTTACTAGCAATGGTAACTCTTTTCCAGAACATAATGATGCTTATAGCTCTGAACTCAGGATTGACGATATATTAAGCTCAAACTTTCATAGTAGTTTTTCAACTCAGCAAGATAATACATTATTGTCGGCAACTGTCTCAAATACTAATACTCATCTCACTGCTCAAACAATTGATGTTACATCTAGTCAACCAGACTTAATCATCCAAAATGCTGTAGTTCCTAGTACAGCATCAATTGGAACTACTATCCAAGTAAACTATGTAGTTAAGAACCAAGGCTCGGAGAATACTTTCTCTAGCTATACTATGTTTTTCTTATCGAGAGATAGAAATGTGAGTGATGATGATTATTACTTAGGTTCAGACTATGTTGACGGTATTGCAGCAGGCGCTTACAGTTCAGAATCAAGCACACTCAGAATTGATAATGGTATTGTCGCTGGTAGCTATTATTTATTGTGCCAAGCTGATGGCAATGGAGATTTTATTGAAAGTAATGAAACCAACAACATTTTAGCGACAGCCATCAATATTAATCTGATTCAGACAGATTTAGTTGTTCAGAATCCTGTAGCACCTAGTTCAGTAACTGTTGGGTATAGCTTTAGAATTAGTTATCGAGTTAAAAACCAGAGTGTGGGTAATGCTTTTCCTAGCTCTACGATGTTTTATATATCTAAAGATAAAACTATCAGCAATGATGATCTATATTTAGGTTCCCAGGATGTTGGTAGTATTCCAGCAGGTGCTTATAGTTCACAAACAACTTCACTGAGGATTGTGAATAATATCACCGCAGGTAAATATTATCTGCTGTACAAAGCTGATGGTAACAACAATTTGATTG
Organism: Trichormus variabilis 0441; assembly: GCF_009856605.1. Classification (NCBI taxonomy): domain Bacteria; kingdom Bacillati; phylum Cyanobacteriota; class Cyanophyceae; order Nostocales; family Nostocaceae; genus Trichormus; species Trichormus variabilis. The sequence continues at coordinate 6,360,145 of NZ_CP047242.1, forward strand.
AAACCAATGAAGGCAATAACATTGTTGCTAAAGCTATCAACATCAAGAATAGTTTTCGCTCTACCAATGGTTATGGCTTAATTAATGCCGCCGCCGCAGTAGCTCAAGCCTTAGGTCAGACAACCTTTGGTGATGTTGTTAATTTAGGTGGTAACAATTGGGGTGCAGACCTCATTAACGCACCAGAAGTCTGGGCAAAAGGATATACAGGTCAAGGAATTACTGTCGCTGTTGTAGATGGTGGGGTTGACCGCAACCATACCGATTTGAGCAGTAATATCTGGAAAAATCTTAAAGAAATTGCTGGTAACGGTAAGGATGATGATGGCAATGGCTATATTGATGATGTTTACGGCTGGAACTTTGTTGACAACAACAACAATACCTTAGACAAAAATGGACATGGGACTCATGTAGCTGGGACTATTGCCGGGGTAAGAAATAGCTTTGGTGTTACAGGTATTGCCTATAATGCCAAGATTATGCCAGTGAAGGTTTTGGCTGATAATGGTTCAGGTGCTGATAATGCTATCGCTCAAGGTATTCGTTATGCGGCAAACAATGGAGCCAATGTGATTAACTTGAGTTTAGGTAAAGAGCAACCTAGTATTAATATCCAATCGGCTATTCAATATGCTAGCAGCAAAGGCGCGATCGTGGTTATGGCAGCAGGAAACGGTGGTCAGCTAACACCATACTACCCTGCTAGATATGCCACAGACTGGGGGCTAGCGGTAGGCGCAGTTGATAAGTCTGGAATTATGGCTAGCTTCTCTAACCTCGCCGGAAATGAGCTATTGAGCTATGTCACAGCCCCTGGTGTTGGTATTTATTCGACACTTCCTGGTAACAAATATGCTTCTTGGAATGGAACATCTATGTCCACTCCTTATGTTGCTGGGGTAGTCGCTTTGATGCTGAGTGCTAATAAAAATTTAACTGATTCCCTCGTGCGTCAAATCCTTACATCTACCGCAGCCAATAGATAAAAAGGAGTCAGAAAACTGGAGTCAGAATTCAGAATACTCCACCCATAAAGGGATAGAGTTTACATAAGGAAAAAGTCTCAGATTTGTTTCCCCCACGTTTGCGTAGCGGACGCACCAGAGGGGCGAGGTTTTAACCAATATTCATCCGCCAGTCGCACAGAATTAATACTGAATTCTGGCTCCTGACTCCTGAATTCTGTTTGATAAACTTTTTTTACCAAAATTTTTGGTAAAGTCTAGCTTTAGTAGCTTTGCCATTTTTAGTATAAAAAATTACTTTTAAAATAAAGTTGATTACATATCTTTTGAGGGGCGAATATATTGCGCCCCTACCTGTTCACCTTATTCAAATGCAATCACATAAGAATCAAACAAGCTCAAATTGGGACTTACCACTACTAGCCAAACGGTTTTTTCTATGACGCATTCCCATCATAGTTACAACGGCTAGTCCAGCCATGATTGATGGTTCAGGTACAGAAGTAGATTGTTGACCGTCATCATTAATCCGAACGACGCTGATATTATCGATGTTGTACCAAGCTTTTTGTTGGAAACTGGCAAACTTTAACTCTGTGATTTTTGAGGTGGCTATAAAATCTAGTGTGTATTGCGTAAAATCTTGGAATGGAATATCACTTCTTTCCTCTACCAAGTTACCGCCTATATATGTCCGAAAAGTGCTTAAGTTCTCCTCATCTGAGTTAGCTAAGTAGTAGGTCAATCGATATCTTTGATTCTTCTTGGTGTTCAAGTTTTGGGATATGTAAGTAAAGTCGGCTGATGCTGCCATACGTACACTTCTAGAATAATCAGATTCCCTATCGACGGTATAATTCTCTAGATAAGTGGTGTAGAAAGTTTCATTTTGCGTACTATTGAACCATCCTCTAATAAAAGGATTAGCACGAGTAGGGTCGTTAGGATTCAATAGTTCATTGGGGTCACAGACGTTTTGTGGACAGTATGTAAAGTCGCCATTCTGCACAATATTTCCTAACTTGGCAGCTTGTGCCTGAGAAGTATAACCACCTATGCCTACAGCAGTACTGACAAAAGCACTGGTAATAGTTAGTAACAAATGTTTGAAAGTTTTGTTGGTCGATTTCATGAAAAATTTCTCCGAATCTGGCTGAAAGATCATAGATATTTCTGGAAGCGAATTATCGATAGGATCGGTGGTATCCATTACCTATGATTTAAGGTGCTAGAAATCCACGATTGGTTAAGGCATTTCTGGCTGCTGTATTGGTAGCAACAAAGTTAGCAAAGGAATTAGCAGCTGTAACATTTGTAGTTCTGTTAAGTACAGCTTCTGGATAGACTATGGGAGTAGTTAGGCAAGTTGAGGGAGCAGCTAGGCCTACTTGTGTTACTAGAGTAGAAACCTGTTTATCTGTCGCATACACTATACCTGCATCAATGACATTTCCACCGAGAGTTTTAGTCTCAACTGCACTCAAAACGTTACGGACGTTAGTGGCAAAGATAAGCTTATTAGGTAGTGGGTTATTCAGCAGCGTATTGTAGGTACCTCCACCGCAACCACTAGCGGTACTAGTCAGGACTTGTCTGGCATATTCTCCAGCTGGAACAGTTGAGGGGCTACCTATAGCAATACCGCGAATACCAGCTCTCGTTGGAGGACTATTAACAAGGGTGCTGAAACTCGAAATAGCGTTACCTGTGGGAGCAGGTGCAGTAGGGGTATTTGGTTTGATTAAGACGAGCCTATTTCTAGCAATGTTCTGTGGCCAACCAGCAGCTAGTTTTTCAGCCGTCTGCAAACTGGTCATCTGAGAGGTAGCAGCCGAAATAAACACATCTGGAATCCCAGCTGTTTCATTTGGTGCATAGTTGATGTTTTGTAGCAAAATCCCTGAAGAATCTAGGCTATTTGTAAAGTTAATCTTTGGTGTGGAGGTGCTGTTATTGTAAGCATTCTCCACGTCTGTTAGTGCTTCCAATAAACTAACCGCAGCGTAAACTCTCAGACTGGCTGTAGCACTTGGTGATGTGACGGTTGTCGTCACCTGTGGTGTTGGGGGGGGTGTCTGTGCTGTAACTGGTGCAGACATCAACAATGGGAAGGCGATCGCCACTATTAAGCTGGTAATCGCCCCAGTCATCCAAGCAATAAATTTTTTCTTGCTCATAGAAAATGCTTCAGTGAAGTTACTTACGTGTGGTAAGCATTAGGAAAACAATACCAAAAAAGTTGGAATATTACCAATATTTTTGGTAATGCAAGATATTCTGACCCAGTAAACTTCACGATGTAGATGGCAGTCTTGTGGGCTATTAGCTGACGAATGAAGTTTTAAAAACAATCTCCTAAGTGTAATTACATAGCAACCAGTTGTGCTTCTACTGGCGATCGCATCCTTGTGGCTGATGGTTCTGGAAGTAAGCCAACAGCAATGTCTTGGATAATAACAAAGCTTTTAGTTACATCGTCACCGATGTTCACACAATTAAACGCGAATTTACTCTTATTTTTTAGTGTAGTATCGTATTGTAAATGTAGTACAAAGATTGCAGTGAAAGAATACGTTAGTATCTGGGTGATTTGAAGTTTTTGGTTGACAAAGGCGGATTCATGCTCCAATACGTTACTGCTCAGATGAATAATTCTTCCTCTTTTCCCTATTTAGTGACAATCTTCAGTTTTACTACCATAGCGGGAACATTTGCCTGGCGTTGGTGGAAACAAAAGAAAAAATACAAATCCCTACAATCACTCCCCTCCCCTCCTCAACACTGGCTGTTAGGAAATCTTCCGCAAGTTTTAGCAGCAGTGAAACAAAAAAAATTATTCCAATTATTTTTTGATTGGAGCCAGCAGCTAGGCCCGATGTATGTTGTCTGGAATGGTAGTTCTCCGGTTGTCATTTTAAGTAAACCAAAAGTTATCGAAGATACCATCGTCAATGGAATGAGAGATGGTAGCTTAATCAGATCCGCACGATTGCGCCAAGCGTGGAACGATATCAGTGGCCCCATTCTTATAGGAGAAACAGGAAATGAGTGGCAGTGGCGACGCAAAGTTTGGAACCCAGAATTCAGTTCTAGCAGTCTCGCCAAATATCTTAAAATTATTCACCAAGCCTGTGAACAAGTAATTGACACACTCAAGGAAACTGCACCACCAAAAGAAGTTGAGGTAGATCCCCTGTTTGTAGAACTAACAATGAGGGTGATTTCCTCTCTTGTACTAGGTATCCCTGTGGATAGAACGATTACTACTAATGAAGGGCCTCCCCTGGAAGTTCTCAAGGTGTACGAAGCGATGTGTGTTGTAGGCTATCGATTTCTACGACAAGCTACAGGTGAGAAGATATGGATGAAATATTTGCCAACCAAGAATTCACAAGATTATTGGGCATCAAGACGATATTTAGAGGAATTTTTAACTCCCCGTGTAGATTTAGCTTTACAGATGAGAGAACAAAAAACTGATTTTCCGCAAGTCAGTCCTTTGTTTCGTGAATCAATGTTAGTCAGAATTGCAGCTAAAGAACCAAAATATAATCGCCAAACATTAATAGCCGAATCTGTTGAATTCCTCATAGCTGGTACCGACACAACAGCTCATACTCTATCTTTTGCCGTAGGAGAGTTAAGCTTAAATCCAAGGGTTTTTCAGAAAGCACGGGACATTGTTGACCAAGCTTGGCAAAGTCAAGACAATATTAATACAGAAAGCTTTAAGGAATTGGCTTATATTAGCGCAATTCTCAAGGAGACGTTACGCCTTTATTCAGTCGCTTCAGGCTCGACTTCCTTGGAAGCTCAACGCGACACGGTAATTGAGGGTAAAGTGATCCCTAGTGGTACAAGAATATCCTGGTCAATGCTTGCTGCTGGAAGAGATCCAGAAGTCTATGCTCATCCTGAGGAATTTCTGCCCGAACGTTGGTTAGACAAGAGTAAGGAAACTAGTAGTCTGCCAATGATAGACTTTGGCTCAGGGCCTCATCGTTGCTTGGGAGAGCATCTATCAATGCTGGAAGGGACTATGATGCTAGCATTATTGCTCCGTCACTTCGACTGGGAGTTAGTCAACGGTCGTTCTTCCCTGGAACAGTTACAGCAAAACCTGTTAATTTATCCGTCCGATAAAATGCCAGTGCGCTTTCGGTTGAGAAATTGAGTTAGGGACTTCCAGATAAAAAAATATCCCAAATGTAGAGTGGGTCAGTAGGAATATTTTCTGAGTACAGTTAGGTTCTATGGCACTGACGCACCCTACCAAACCATCAATTTCGGATAATTTATTTTTTTTGTTCCCTTAGTTGTGCTGAAGATAAGGGGCTTGAGACACAATTATAGTTTTACTGTTGCCTACTTGTACTAGCCCCTAGTCTTAACTCTGTGGGATTACTTCCCGTAGTAAACCCTAGCATTAGCAAATCCCATATTTCGCAGATAATTGCTCCATTGTTCTGCTTCTGTCCTTTGAACAAAAGGCCCGACTGCTACGTGTGGCCCTAGAGGTTGTCTTCTTTCTCTGACAAAACTATTTCGTCCCACAGCTAATCTAATACGATTGGCAATTGAAGGAACCTCTTCTGGTTTTGCGGGGATAGTCACATAATACCTAGACCGTTCACTTCCATAATTTCCCCCACCAGGAGAGTTGGGTATTCCCTGTCCATCTCCACTACCAGCAATTCTGGCACCATAAATACCAGATGACTCTAGTTCTCTGACTCGCTGTTGGGCATTTGATTCTCTATTAAAAACTCCCGACTGGATCACAGAACGACCATTGTACTGGCGGATGTAAGCGCTGGGTTCAATGCGCCGTACTCTTTGTAGAGTGTCGTAACTATTATTGTCAACATATACAAAATAACGCTGAAAGTTTTGTCCAGATTGATATTGATACTGTACTGGTTGATAGGGCTGATAATCTTGTTGATATTGGTTGAATTCCACTTCCTGTTCCTGGGTGGGGACATTAGGTGGTGGTGGTAAACTTTCAAATACCCCAGATTGAGTTAGCAAAACCCTATCATTGTTTTTAATTTGTCCTTTTGCTGGGCTAGGAACTAGTGTTAACCAACTGCCTAATAACAATGGCATTATAGGCAATGTAATATATTTACTCGTTATCTGAATAGACATGGTAGAAACAAAATTTATGGACTATTGCCTTGAGACACTAAATTAGTAGAACTTTATACTGCTAGCTTAAAGGGACTATGCTCAGGTGGCAACGGATACATGAAAAAATATGCAGTTCCTGTGAATGATGCCAGAGATTTGAGACAAATTTAGTCAGGGTTAATGCCGTCGTCAAACCCTTTAATTTTCAACGCGCCGAAAATTATCTATGATTGGGAACTGAAGCGCTTTACTAATAAGGCTTGTAAGGGATATATGCTACAATTGAGCAGTTAAAAATTTATCAACCTACGATTAATTTAGTAGATAAAAACAGCCGAAATTATTATATAGCGTAGATTTTTAAATTTCAAATTCCGCAAAGCGCTATTTTGTACAAAATTTAGAACTATGAAAAAAGTTGTCGTCGGTCTTTCTGGTGGCGTTGACAGTTCCACAGCCGCCGCTATCCTCCATAATCAGGGCTATGAAGTAATTGGTTTAACCCTTTGGCTAATGAAAGGCAAAGGTCAGTGTTGCTCTGAAGGGATGATCGACGCGGCTTATATTTGTGAACAGTTAGGCATTCCCCATGAAGTGGTGGATATGCGGGATGTGTTTCAAACTCATATTGTCGATTATCTAGTAACTGGTTATGGTGCTGGGATTACGCCATTGCCTTGCTCTCAGTGCAACAAAACGGTAAAGTTCGGCCCAATGGTACAGTATGCCAGGGAACAATTGGGATGCGATCGCATCGCTACAGGTCATTATGCCCGTATTAGTTACGACGAAGCAAGTGGACGTTACCAACTATTAAGGGCTGTTGACCGCAACAAAGACCAATCTTATTTTCTGTATGATTTGTCTCAAGATTTACTGGCAGCCTCGCTATTTCCTCTAGGGGAAATGGAAAAAGCTGATACCCGTCGCATTGCCACGGAACATGGACTAAAAACTGCCGATAAGCCAGAAAGCCAAGACCTGTGCCTAGTTGAAAGTAACGGTTCCATGCGAGCTTTTCTGGATAAGTATATCGCACCCAAAAAAGGCGATATTGTGGATACCGCAGGCAAAATTTTAGGGCAACATGATGGTGTCCATCATTACACGATTGGGCAACGTAAGGGCTTAGGGATTGCAGCACCTGAACCACTGTATGTGGTGGAATTGGATGCAGTCAATAATAAAGTAGTAGTAGGCGATCGCACTAAAGCTACTCAAGAAGAATGTACTGTCAGCCGAGTCAATTGGGTTTCCATCCCTGAACCATCCACACCAATTCGTGCAGCCGTACAAATCCGCTATCGTTCTGCACCTGAACCAGTGACAGTCATTCCTCTGGAAAACTCCCGCGTCCGCTTGGTATTTGATGAACCCCAATTCAGCATCACCCCCGGACAAGCAGCAGTGTGGTATGACGGCGATAAAGTTTTGGGTGGTGGGATTATTGAACAATTTAGTAATTAAAATTACTCACCCACAAGAGGATAGAGTTTTGTCAGTGATCAGTGGCAAAGGTATGTAAAAACCACACACTAAGGGTTGGGGTATTAGACCAGATCATTTTGTAGAGACGCGATTAATCGCGTCTCTTTTCTTTAAAAGTTCACCTAAAGATTCAAACAACAAATATTCCTAGAAATTATTAGCTGTAAAGCATCACAATCTGTCGCATCTGCTTGCTTTTACTGCTTATGTATGTGAATATTTTACCATTCAAATACGGTAAATTGCTCAAAATATCGTAGTATTTGTTTTGGTTATGTAGTTAAGTGTGCTTATGTGGAGTCAGTTTGTATTGCCTCAACTAATGAAGACGGTCAGCCGCTTTCTTCAAAATTATGAGATGTCTAGAATACGTAAATTTATCTGCTGGTTTACATTGGGGCTAAGTTTGAGTCTGGTTATTTCTGCCTGTTCTCCTAGCAATACAAACAACTCTGCGGTAACGTCAACAGCAAGCCCCACCCCTACAACTCAAGGTGTTGCAATTCGCATTGGTTATCAAAAAGCAGCCACAGTTCTCAATGCAATGCGAAGCAGGGGAGAAGTAGAAAAAGCCTTGACTGCTGCCGGTGCAACGGTTACATGGACAGAATTTCCCGCCGGGCCACCGATGCTAGAAGCGATGAATGCAGGTAGTATCGACTTTGGTTATACAGGAGAATCACCCCCCATTTTTGCTCAAGCTGGTGGTGTTCCCCTATTGTATGTAGCTTACGACCCTTGGAGTCCCAAAGCCGAAGCAATTATCGTACCGAAAAATTCACCAATTAAAACTGTCGCTGAACTCAAGGGTAAAAGAGTCGCCTTTGCCAAAGGTTCTAATACTAACTATTTAGTAGTCAAAGCCCTAGAAGCAGCCGGACTAAACTATAGTGACATCAAACCCGCCTATCTCACCCCCGCAGATGCCCGCGCAGCTTTTGAAGGTGGTAACGTTGATGCTTGGGCAATTTGGGACCCTTTTCTAGCAGCAGTTGAACAGGCTACAGGTGCAAGGATTCTCACCGATGCCACAAATTTAGCACCCAATCGAGGTTACTATCTGGTGCGTCAAGCCTTTGTGAATACTCATGGAGATGTATTGAAAACCCTGTTAGATGAAGTTACCAAAGTCGATAAATGGGCAGCCAATAACCCCCAAGAAGTAGCTAAATTTTTAGAACCAGAATTAGGCATTCCCGCCGCCGCCTTGGAAGTTGCCGAGAAACGCCGACAGTATGGGGTTTTCCCGTTAACAGATGAAGTAATTAGCAAGCAGCAAGATATTGCCGATACCTTTTACAAAATCCAACTAATTCCCAAACAAATTCAAGTAAAAGACATCGTTTGGCAAGGCAAGAAATAAGGCAGGGGGCAGGTAGAGGGCAGGGGGCAGGGAGCAGGGGGAGAAATCCCCAATCCCCAGTCCCCAATCCCCAGTCCCCAATCCCCAATCCCCAATCCCCAGTCCCCAATCCCCAATCCCCAGTCCCCAGTCCCCAGTCCCCAGTCCCCAGTCCCCAATCCCTAGTCCCCAATCCCCAAAAATTATGGATATCAATACTCAAAAGATCAAAACTGATGTACTCGTTATAGGTGGAGGTACTGCGGGAACAATGGCAGGTATTAAAGCCAAGCAAGCAAATCCTGATGCAGAGGTGCTGATATTAGAAAAGGCTAACATACGTCGGAGTGGTGCGATCGCAATGGGGATGGATGGCGTAAACACCGCAGTCATCCCCGGACATTCCACCCCAGAACAGTACGTCCGGGAAATCACCCTCGCTAACGATGGTATTCTCAACCAAAAAGCTATATATCAAACAGGTAAATTAGGTCACGAAGTCATTCAAGAATTAGAAAGCTGGGGCGTGAAATTTCAAAAAGATGCCCAAGGTAATTATGACTTAAAACAAGTGCATCGTGTGGGTAAATACGTCTTACCCATGCCAGAAGGTAAAGACCTGAAAACCATCCTCACCCGCCAAGTTAAACGCCACAAAGTCAAAGTCACAAACCGTGTGATGGCTACTCGTATTTTAGTCAAAGACGGACGTGCTGTTGGCGCGGTAGGATTTGATGTGAGAAACGGCGACTACATAATCATTCAAGCCAAAGCCGTCATTTTGTGTACAGGCGCTTGTGGCAGACTCGGCTTACCCGCTTCCGGCTATCTCTACGGCACTTACGAAAATCCTACCAACGCTGGCGATGGCTATTCAATGGCTTATCACGCAGGCGCAGAACTCAGCAACATTGAATGTTTTCAAATTAATCCCTTAATTAAAGATTACAACGGCCCTGCCTGCGCCTATGTCGCTGGGCCATTTGGCGCACATACAGCCAACGCCGAAGGAAATCGCTTCATTAGTTGCGACTATTGGAGTGGTCAAATGATGTTGGAAATCTGGAAAGAATTAAACTCAGGAAAAGGGCCAGTCCAACTCAAAATGACCCATCTTGATGAAGATACAATTGCCGAAATTGAATCTATACTTTGGGCAAATGAAAGACCAAGTAGAGAACGTTTTCATCAAGGGAGAAATGAAGATTACCGCACCCACGGCGTAGAAATGCACATTTCTGAAATCGGCTTATGTAGTGGTCATAGTGCTTCTGGGGTGTGGGTAAATGAAAACGCCCAAACCACAGTTCCCGGTCTATATGCAGCCGGCGACATGGCCAGCGTTCCCCATAATTATATGATTGGCGCATTTGTTTTTGGTCGCATAGCCGGAACTCATGCCATTGAATATATTCAAGATTTAGATTTTGTCGAACCAGATGCCGAGTTTCTAGAAACAGAAAAAGCCAGAATTTATGCCCCATTAACTAGAGCAAATGGCATACCCCATACTCAAGTAGAATATAAACTCAGACGCTTAGTTAATGATTATCTCCAACCACCGAAATCAGGCAACAAAATAGAGATTGGCTTGAAACAGTTTGTTCAATATCAACAAACATTAGATTTAATGGGTGCGCGTGACCCCCATGAATTAATGCGTTCTCTGGAAGTACATTTTATTCGAGACTGTGCAGAAATGGCAGCCAGAGCATCATTATATCGTCAAGAAACTCGTTGGGGACTATATCATTACCGCTTAGATTATCCAGAAAAAAATGATGATGAATGGTTCTGTCACGTCAATTTAAAGAAAGACGATTCAGGACAAATGGTATTATTCAAGCGTCCTGTAGAGCCTTATATTGTGGAAGTAGATACAGTTAAAGAATTATACAGTGTAGCTGTAAAGTGAGGCACTAAAAAAACGTGAATTCGACGGAACCTAACCCCAACCCCTTCCCTACAAGGGAAGGGGCTGGAAATCTATAACTGAGTACCAAATAATCAGGGTTTTAAGCCTCTCCCCGATGCGGGGAGAGGTTTGGAGAGGGGTTCTTCCGAATTTATCGAACTCACGTTAAAAAGCATAAATAAATAGTTCTAGGAAAGCGTAACGTACATCAATGATTCAATTAGTAAAATGCTTGAATTAATTAAACCAACTTATAATTTATATTCAGAGTTTATTGATATGGTAGCAGAATATCAAAAACATGGTGAGTCACGCCTATTTGATCAGAATAATTTAACGTTAATTCAAGAAGATTTTTCAGCCTACATCCAATACTTAGAAAATAATTCAAAAGGTATTGATTTAAAACCTGGTTTTGTACCTGCAACAACTTTTTGGTTGGTGGCACAGAGCAAGATTATTTTGGGCGAAAGCCAATTACGTCATTGGTTAATACCTACATTGGAACGTCGAGGAGGACATATTGGATATATGATTCGCCCTCTCCAAAGAAGGAAAGGATATGGTACACAAATACTAACTAAGACTTTAGAAAAAGCTAGAAATATGGGCTTAAGTCGCGTTCTTTTAACCTGCAATAAAGATAATGTTGCTTCCGCCAGTGTAATTCAAAAAAATCAAGGTCAATTGACAAGTGAAGAATTTGTGGAAAATTCTGACATAATTATTTCCCGTTATTGGATTGATTTATGAAAATCTAATTTAGTTCTAATAAAATAAAAATGAGTTATCAAGCCATAATTTTTGATCTCGACAATACACTGTTAAATTTTGAACTATGTGAACGTCAAGCAATTCTTGGCGCGTTATCAGATTGTGCAGTATCTTTAGATATATATAAAATAACTGAGACTATTTTTTTAGAAGTATTTGAAAGCTATAATTCTCAGTATTGGCAAAAGAGAGATGTTTTATCTCCTATCGAAATAACAGAATTATCTTATCAAAGCACACTGGCTCACTTAAATATAAACACAGATAAAACTAACCATCTCAGTCAAAGCTTTTGGCATATTTTTAATCATTCAGCCGTCACAGAATCTGGTGTATATGAACTTCTAACCTTCCTGAAACGCAATTATCGTTTAGCTGTCATTACCAATGGTTTTATATCAGCACAAGTACCAAGGATGCAGGCTGCGGGAATTGATCACTTTTTTGAGGAGGTGGTAGTTTCGGAAGCAATTGGTTTTGCTAAACCATCACCGGAAATATTTCATTATGCTTTATCAAAGTTAGATTTAACGCCATCACAAGTCCTTTATGTTGGAGATTCTCTAAGTCATGACTATGCAGGTACAACACAAGTCAATATTGATTTTTGTTACTACAACAGAAAAAATCAAGCTTTACCAAAAGAAGTTAAACCAAAATTTATCGTAAATCAACTTTTAGATTTACTAGAACTAGTCAAATAATTTTTAACCATTGAATATTTCCCAAAAATGTCTATTTATAATTCCATCGGTAAACAATATTCCCAAACTCGTGTTCCTGACATTCGCATCGTCAATGCAATAATTAATCTACTCAATTTACCAAAGGGTAGCGTTATCGCTGATATTGGTGCTGGTACTGGTGGTTATAGTGTAGCCTTGGCTAACCAAGGATTGTTTGTTTATGCTGTTGAACCTTCTATTGTGATGCGACAGCAAGCGGTTGTACATCCTCAAGTGGAATGGTTTACTGGCTATGCAGAAAATTTAGCTTTACCAGATAAATCTGTTGATGGTGTTATCAGTATTTTAGCGATACATCACTTTTCGCATCTTGAAAAATCCTTCCAAGAAATGCAAAGAATTATTAGAGATGGGACAATCGTTTTACTAACTTTTGATATTAGACTCGCTCAAAGAATTTGGCTGTATGATTATTTTCCCTTTTTGTGGGAAGACGCTTTACGATTTTTACCCCTTGACGAACAAATTAATTTACTTCAGGAAAATACTAAAAGGCGTGTTGAAGCCATACCATTTTTATTACCACACGACTTGTCTGATTTATTCGCCGCCGCAGCTTGGAGACGACCAGAATTATATCTGAAAGCCGAAGTACGGGCGGGTATATCATCTTTTGCGTTAGCTAATCAAGATTTAGTAGAAAAAGGATTAGAGTTACTTACAGCCGATTTAAATAATGGAGAATGGATAAGAAAATATGGTGAAATTCATCATCTGCAAGAAATTGATATAGGCTATCGCTTTATTTATACAACACTCGATAAATGATGATGGGTAATAATTATGGTAAATAAAGTTGCTTTAGTTGAAGAGGTTACAATTAAACAAGCTAATATTAAAGATGCAGAAAGAATTACTACCCTTGGTGAACAACTAGGATATTCCCTCACAATTCAACAGGTAGAGCAACGTTTGAATAAAATTCAAAACGATGCAGAACATATTGTTTATGTTGCAACTTTAGCAAATGAATATGTAATTGGTTGGGCGCACGCTCATATTTGTGATTTACTCATTATGCCAAAGCAAGCAATTCTTTTAGGCTTAGTGGTAGATAAAGATTATCATCATCACGGAATTGGTCGTTATTTAATGCAGTATATTGAACAATGGGCTGTCTTAAAAGAATGTGATGGTGTAATGTTACGGTCTAATATTAAACGCAAAGAGGCATATTTATTTTATGAGAAAATTGGTTATATCAATATCAAACAGTCATTAGCTTTTTATAAGCAATTAATTTAATGTCTAAATTATAAAATTGGAGCATGATGTTATGGCTTTAATCAATCAAAGAGTAGATGTACCTGTAATTGTTGATGAATCAAAATGTTTGGAAAAATGTACGGCTTGTATTGAGGTTTGTCCTTTAGATGTGTTGGCTAAGAATCCAGAGACGGGGAAAGCATATATGAAATATGATGAGTGTTGGTTTTGTTTACCTTGTGAAAAGGAATGTCCTGCTAATGCTATTACGGTGCAGATTCCTTTTTTGTTGCGGTAATTATGTAAATTTATATCACGCAGAGGCGCGGAGAGTAAGAGTTAGAGGAGAGATTAAATTATGTCTATAAGTGCTGATTCTGAATTAAATCAATGGTTGGAAATGTTGCGATCGCCTGATGTCAATGACCGCTTAGTAGCTGTAAAAACTCTACAGCATCTCGGCGAAGAAGAGACAATTGATGCTTTAATTATTGCCCTCAAAGATGAAAGTGTAGCTGTCCAGAAAATAGCTATATCTGCTCTTTGGGAAATTGCCAATCCTGTGGCGATTCCTGCTTTAATTGAATGCTTGAGTTTGCAAGATGAAGATATTAGGAGTGAAGCTGCATCAGCATTAAATGAGTTAGTTAGTCAAGATGATTTATTACTTTTATTAGATAAACTCCAAATTGATGATATCAATACACAACTCAATATTTTAGTGCTGCTGCGTAAAATTCATGATATTCAATCTTTACCCTATATATTACCATTTTTACAATCACATAATTCTGAGTTAAGAGAAGCTGCAATCACTACATTGCGATATCTTAATCAACTAGAAAAATGCTCCGAAGCTTTAGATTTAATCTTTGATGAATCAGCAGTTGTGCGACGGGCTGCGGCTTTAACTCTGGGACATTTACAAGATACAGAAGTAATTACTAAACTCAGTCAAGCACTGACTAATGATAGTGACTGGCAAGTGCGGCGTAATGCGGCTAAATCTCTAGCTATTCATGCAAATCATCAAGCAATTTTAGCCTTAGAAACTGCTTTAAGTGATGAACATTGGCAAGTCAGGAAAGCATCTGCACAAGCCTTACAAAAAATCCCAGATACTCAAGTTATGCCGCAATTAATTCAAGCTTTAACAGATGAATATGCAGATGTTCGCAAAGAAGCTGTAATTGCTCTTGTTAACTTGGCTCATTCTGATGTGATCATCCCTCTGCAACAGGCTTTAGATGATCCTGATAGGGAGGTTGCTATTCAAGCGCAACGAGCGATTAACAAGATACAAACAGATATTGTTTTTAACGCGGAGGAACGCTAAGTAAGCGCGGAGGAACGCTAAGTTTTTTAGAGTTAGTTTGCTACTGTTGAATTAAGATTTTTAAGAGAGTTAGCAATAGTGGGCCAATCAGAAGTTAATTTTTATCAACAAGAAGTAGTTGAACTGCTCAAGCAGGTAATCGAACCAAACTTAAAAAATGACATAGTTAGTTTGGGAATGGTGCGGAATCTCCGCATAGTTGATGACTATGTTTACTTGCGTTTATATATTGGTTCTCATCAGCAGCAATTACAAACAGAAGTTGAAGCTAAATTATCAGCTTTGTCTTGGTGTAAAAAGACTTATATTCAAATTTGTACAATTCCTGGGGTGAAAATCACTCTGGGAATTTCTAGTGGTAAAGGTGGTGTTGGTAAATCAACTACAGCCGTAAATATAGCCGCCGCTTTAAGTTTACAAGGGGCAAAAGTTGGGCTATTAGATGCGGATGTTTATGGGCCGAATGTGCCGCAAATGCTGGGTTTAGGACAAGCTGATGTTGAGGTAATTCAGACTCCTACAGGTGAGAAGTTTTTACCTCTGGAAGTCCAAGGAATTAAATTAATGTCGGTGGGTTTACTAGCAGAAGAAAATCGTCCTTTGGCTTGGCGGGGGCCTGTACTGCACAAAATTATTACCCAATTTATCAATGATGTGGAATGGGGCGAATTAGATTATTTATTAATAGATTTACCCCCAGGTACGGGTGATGCTCAAATTACGATTATTCAAGAAAGTCCAATTTGTGGGGTGATTTTGGTGACGACTCCGCAGCAAGTAGCTGTTGCAGATGTTCGACGTAATATATATATGTTCCGCCAAGTCGGTGTTCCAGTGCTGGGGATTGTGGAAAATATGAGTTATTTAATTTGTGGCGATTGTGGTTCACGCACCTATATTTTTGGTAGTGGTGGGGGTGAACAACTTGCAACGGAATTACAAGCGCCTCTACTGGGACAAATCCCCATTGATCAGCGTATTTGTAGCGGTGGTGATAGCGGAAATCCCATCGCCATTAGTGAACAAACTTCCCCAGCTAGTGAGGTTTTTAGAAATATTGCGATCGCTATAGGTTTAAGCTTCCCTTAGCCTAGAAATTTTGGGCTGGCGAACTAATAGTTTCATCAGAAAGAGTAGTGATGATGTCTTTCAATCGGCGATCGCGATCGCTTTCTTCTGGTGTTTCCTTACCTAAAGAGGTATCTTTTACTAAGCGATAAATATCGGCTGCTCCGTAGAAAATCTGCTCAGTCAGACCTAACTCTTTGAAAGTTTCTGCAATCTCTTCCATTTCCCCTACCCAACGATGTGCCTTTGGTGTCATAGATGGAATGGAGCGTAGTAATATACCAGCAAGTGCAGGCTGGCTATTAGTTACTTCATTCCATAGTTGCTCATCCAAGCCTAAACGATGGGCAGCAATGAGTAATTCTGTCGCAATTGCTGTCAGTCCTTTTGTTAAAGCTGCATAAGACATCTTTAACCCAGAAGCTTGACCTATTTCATCACTGATGACTCGGATATCCAATCCATAATTACTCAGTTGTTGAAATTCTACGGCTTGTTTACCAGAAGCATATATGCGAGTACTACCGGGAACTCTGGGAGGCGGGCCGATGATGGAAGCATCTACAAATGTTGCACCTGATGATTCGATGATTTGGGCAATACTTTTGACTTTTGCGGGTGCGACTGCATTAGCATCAACATAGAGAATTTGTTTCCCTACATTACTTATGACTTCAGCCACTTGCTGGGCTACTTCTGCGGCGGCTGCGGGGACTAAAACTGATAACACCACATCAGATTCAATTACCAATTGTGTAAGAGAACCCACATCTTGAATATTAGCGGCGGCTGCTAATCGCTGAGTTCGTTGAGTGCGATGATCTAGAGCAGCTATTGTCCTCAGCCCATTTTGATTGAGAACAGATGCTATGGCCTGCCCCATATCACCTGGACTTAAAATACCAACAGTTTTGATTTGCATGGAAAGCCTAACTTTACCTTGACTCAGCTTTTAATTGGCTGATTTTGGTGATTGAGTTCGTAACAAAACTACTGTAAGTTGATGGAATTGCCGTATTTAGCTTACATAGAAAACTATCATAAATCATTGCCAAAAAGCAAGCAAGCTACCCCATGATGGCTCTGAGCTAGGTTGTCACATCAGAAAAGGTTTTTAAACTTAAAGATTGTCGAAAGTTAATCACTAGCTGACTGAGGGTGGCTATATCAATTAAAAAAGCATCGTGACCATAACTGGATTGTAGCCAACCTAGTTGAGCATCAGGAATGAAATCTGCGAGTTCTTGTTGTTCTGTCGGCGGATAAAGAATATCAGAATCAATAGCCACAACTAAAGCAGGTTGTTTAATGCTTTGCAAAACAGATTTATAGTCTCGACCTTGAGCAACATCATGGCTATCCATCGCTTGGGTGAGAGTGATGTAAGTGTTAGCATCAAATCTCTGCACTAGCTTTTGACCATGATGTTGTAGATAACTAGCGATCGCAAATTGATCGGCCACAGCATCATATTGTCTTCCAAAACGTGCTGTAAAGCTTTGCCAAGAACGATAAGCACTCATCGCCATCATCCGTGCTACCGCTAAGCCTTGGCTGGGTGGTTGTTCTTTTGTGTAGTTACCCCCCTTCCAGTTGGGATCAGCATAAATAGCTTGTCTTTGGGCTTCACTCAAGCCGATACACCAA